>NZ_JBEXGR010000027.1:54750-81640 GCF_040607415.1 Micromonospora sp. NPDC005291 | reverse complement strand
CGGTGCGCATGGGGTCCCTCCGGCGGGATCGCGACCGTGGGTCCGTCATCGTCCGGCGTACCCGTGGTCCATTTTTCGTAAGACACGCCCCCGCCTCCAGGGTGTGGCTGAGCCGGCGAGCGCCAGCGGCCGCCAGTGGCACCGCGACCGCCATCACCGCCCACTGGGCAATGCGCTTCTGGATCATGTGGGTTCACCTCCGTCAGTGGCTTCTGACATCTCTGATACCCACCGTGACGTGAGGATAAGCGCGTTGGCTCAGAGCACCGGGGCGACCGGGTTGGGCAGCGCGCCGCCGAAGCGTCGGTCCCGCTGCGCGTACAGCTCGCACGCGTACCAGAGGTGACGGCGATCGAAATCGGGCCAGAGCGTGTCCAGGAAGACCAACTCGGCGTACGCCGCCTGCCAGAGCAGGAAGTTGGAGATCCGCTCCTCCCCGGAGGGGCGCAGGAACAGGTCCACCTCCGGGATCTCCGGGTGGTAGAGGTACTTCGCCACGGTCTTCTCGGTGACCTTCGCCGGGTCCAGCCGGCCGGCCGCCACGTCGCGGGCGATCGCCGCGGCGGCGTCGCCAATCTCGGCCTGCCCGCCGTAGTTGACGCAGAACTGCAGGGTCAGCGTCGAGTTGTCGCGGGACATCTCCTCGGCGGTCTGCAACTCGGAGATAACGCTCTTCCACAACCGCCCCGGCCGGCCCGACCAGACCACCCGGACGCCGAGGTCGACCAACTGGTCGCGGCGACGACGGATCACGTCCCGGTTGAACCCCATCAGGAACCGGACCTCGTCGGGCGAGCGCCGCCAGTTCTCCGTGGAGAACGCGTACGCCGACAGGTACGGGATGCCCATCTCGATCGCGCCCTCGATGGTGTCGAAGAGGCTGTGCTCCCCCGCCTCGTGACCCTTGGTGCGGGGCAGCCCACGCTCCTTGGCCCAGCGACCGTTGCCGTCCATCACCACCGCCACGTGCCTCGGCACCGTCTCGGTGGGCAGCGCCGGCGGCCGGGCACCGGACGGGTGTGGCGTCGGCGGCGTCGGCTCGCGCCGGCCGGCCTTCTTCGATCGGATCACTCGGTCACTCCCTGTTCGCGCCGTCCGCACCGGCCTCGACGTCGCCACGTGGCCGGAGCACCACGGCCCCGGTGCCATCCGGCGGCGAGGCCGCGCCGGCCGCCGAGGGACCCCGGTCGACCAGCGGCAGCGAGCGTAGCGCGCGCTCCAGGTGCCACTGCAGGTGAGCCGCGACCAGCCCACTGCACTCCCGGCGTACGCCGGAGTTGGTGGCGTCGGCGACCACCCAGTCGCCGGTGGTCAGCGCGGACATCAGGTCGATGGTGGCCGGCGCGGGGTGGGCCGCGCCGGGTGGCCGACAATCCGGGCAGACCGCGCCGCCGGCCGGCACGGAGAACGCCCGGTGCCGCCCGGGGGTGCCGCAGACCGCGCAGGCGATCAGGGCCGGCGCCCAGCCCGCGAGAGACATCCCGCGCAGCAGGTACGCGTCGAGCACCAGGGTCGTGGCGTGCTCGCCTCGGGACAGCGCCTTCAGCGCGCCCACGGTGAGCTGGAACAGCCGCAGCGACGGCTCCCGCTCCACCGGCGTCAGCCGCTCGGCGGTCTCGGCGATCGCACTGGCCGCCGTGTAGCGCGGATAATCCCCCAGGAACCGCTTGCCGTACAGGTCGATGCCCTCGACCTGACTGACGGTGTGCAGCGAGCTGCCGTGGTTGCCCTTCGGGTCACCGGCGAGCTGGACATCGACGTGACCGAACGGCTCCAGCCGGGCGCCGAACTTGCTGGTGGTGCGGCGGATTCCCCGGGCCACCGCGCGCAGCCGGCCGTGGCGGCGGGTGAGCAGGGTGATGATCCGGTCGGACTCGCCGAGCTTCTGCACACGCAGCACCACCGCGTCGTCGCGGTAGAGCTGTCGGCGATACCCGGCCATCGGGCCATTCTCCCTCGGGGTGTGAAATCAGGGTTGGTTCGGGGTGGATGCGCGGACGAACCCCGATGCGCCCGACTCGTCGCCGGCCGTAGCGTGCTGGCCATGGCATTGCACCTGACCACCGACGCTATCCGTCGTCGCGCCGCCGCCCCCGTCGCCCTGGGCCTGGCCACCACCCTCATCCTGCTGGCGGGGTGCGACAACCTGGCCATGCGCCGGCTCGACTACGACGACACCGAAGCGGTGAAGATCGCCAGCATCAAGGTGCTGCCGGGTGCGGGGGACGTGATCGTCCGGGGCAGCGGCACGGCCGGCGAGGCGCGCATCAAGCGGGTGGTGCGCTACCAGGGCGGTCAACCCGACGCCCGGTACGAGATCAAGGGCAGTGAGCTGGTGCTGGACACCGACTGCGGCGACCGGTGCAGCATCTCCTACGAGGTGGCCGTGCCGGAGGGCGTGACGCTACAGGGCGAGTCCGGCTCCGGCGACGTCGAGCTGAGCCGGGTCGGCGCGGTGGATCTGCGGCTGGGCTCTGGCGACGTACGGATCAGCGGGGCCTCCGGAGCGGTGGGTGTCGAGACCGGCTCCGGCAACATCGAGGTGAGCGAGGCCAGCGGGGCGGTCCGCCTGCGCGCCGGGTCCGGGGATGTCACCGCGCGTCGACTGGGCGGCGCGGTCGACGCCGAGGCCGGCTCGGGCAATGTCACCGTCGAGCTGGACAAGCCCGCCTCGGCCCGGGCACACGCCTCCAGCGGCGATGTCACGATGCTGGTGCCGGCGGGCAGGTACAAGGTGCGCTCCAGCACCGGTTCCGGCGACGCGCGGATCACCGTCACGGACGACCCCACCGCGACCGACGTGCTCGACGGCTCGGCCGGCAGCGGCAACGTCACGATCAGCCAGCGCTGACGTCGCTGTTGGCCACCGCGGCGGGCGCCCGCTGCGCCGGCACCACCGCCCGCCCGACGGTGGACCCGGGCGGCTCGCCCAGCGGCTCCTTGTCGGGACGGCCGCGCCGCTCGGTGTCGGACCGGTTGGCCGGCTCGGTGGACCGCACCGGGCCGCCGGGGATCAACTCCGGGCGGCGGCGGGCGGCGACGTCCTCGACCCAGCCGACGGCCAGGGTGACCAGCCCGACCAGCGCGAAGACCAGCAACACCCGGATGGCCAACCCCACCGGGTCCTGATGGGACCAACCCACCACGTCGACCAGCGGAGTGAGCGCCACCACGAACGGCATGTGCCAGAGGTAGATGGTGAGCGCCCGCCGGTTGACCACGGTCACCGCCCGGTCCGCCAGTCGGCTTCGGCCCAGCCAGGCCAACCCGGACGGCGCCCGACCCAGCACGATCAGGATGAACGCAGCCGACCAGAGGGCGTTGCCCAGGTGGTTGTCGTTGAGGTCGTACCCGCGTGGGCCGGGATGCCCGACGAGCCAGGCGCCGCCGCCCACCGCGAGTGCGAGCGCCAACGGGTACAGCACCCGGCCGGAGAGCCGGCGCAGCATCCCGGCCTGGTGGGCGAAGCCCAGCATCCACGCGCCGAAATAGAGCCCGAACTCGCGCAGCACCGGCGGCGCCGGGTAGATCCCCACCTCGATCGCCACCAGCAGGAGGTACGGGGCGAGCAGAGTGAGCAGCGGGGCACGCCGGAACAGCCAGAACGCGACAGGTGAGGCGAGCACGAACCAGAGGTAGTCGCGCAGGTACCAGATGATGCTCAGCGCCAGGGCACCCCAGTGGTTGGCCGGCGGGTCGGCGATCGGGAACAGCCACAGCAGCACCCGGGGGGTCAACGGCAACCCGGTGAGCAGCATGGCCGGCACGAAGACCGCCGCGAGCACCCACAGCGACGGCAGTAGCCGACGCAGCCGACGCCCGACCGCCACCGGCCCGGAGCGGGTCAGCGACGCGGCCATCAACGAACCGGCCAACGCGAACATCACCGACATGGCAGGGAAGACGAGGGTGAGGGTCGCCCACCCGGTGACGTGGTAGACGATTACTCGGACGATGGCCAGGAAACGGAGCAGATCGAGATACCTGTTGCGCATCAGCCTGCATCTGGGTTGGGGACGCGGGGCATACCCTCCCTACCCTGCGCGTCGCTCACACCAAACGACCGCGACCCCGACCGAAGGTGAATCTTCCCATCTGCCCGACCGAATGTGATCATGCGACGGCCACACAGCCGCCTCGGCGCGGTGGGTCAGAAGCCCAGCTTGCGCAACTGCTTGGGGTCGCGCTGCCAGTCCTTCGCGACCCGCACGTGCAGGTCGAGATAGACCCGGGTGCCGAGCAACTCCTCGATCTGCCGGCGGGCGTTGGTGCCAACCTCCTTGAGCCGGCTCGCCTTGTGACCTAGCACGATCGCCTTCTGGCTGGGCCGTTCCACGTACAGGTCGGCGTAGATCTTCATGACCTGACCCTCGGGGATCATCTCCTCCACGATCACCGCGATGGAGTGCGGCAGCTCGTCCCGGACCCCCTCCAGGGCGGCCTCCCGGATCAGCTCCGCGACCAGCACCTGCTCGGGATCGTCGGTCAGCATGTCGTCCGGATAGAGCTGTGGCGACGGCGGCAGGTAGCCGGTCATCACGTCGACCAGCGTGTCCACCTGGTGCCCGGAGACCGCGCTCACCGGCACGATCTCGGCGAACTCGCCCATCTTGCTGACCGCGAGCAGCTGCTCCGCCAGGCGACGCTTGTCCACCAGGTCGGTCTTGGTGACCACCGCCAGGACGGTCGCCTTCAACTCGGCCAACTCGCCGGTGATGAACCGGTCACCGCGCCCGACCGGCTCGTCGGCCGGGATGCACAGGCCGATCACGTCGACCTCCGTCCAGGTGGACCGGACCAGGTCGTTGAGGCGCTCGCCGAGCAGCGTACGGGGGCGGTGCAGGCCCGGCGTGTCGACCAGAACCAGCTGCGACTCCGGCCGGTGCAGCACGGCCCGGATGACGTGCCGCGTGGTCTGCGGCTTGTTCGAGGTGATCGCGATCTTGGTGCCGACGATGGCGTTGGTCAGCGTCGACTTGCCGGCGTTGGGCCGGCCGACGAAGCAGCCGAACCCGGCCCGGTACGGCCGCGCCTCCGGGTCCTGCACGGGGCTCACTGGGTCACCGTGCCGAGGACCGTGCCGTCCGGAGCGGCCACGTGGATGGGCGCGTCCACCGCGAGGTCACGCACCGCGGCGTGCCCGGCGCCGTCCAGCGTCGACGCCTCGGTCACCACCACCGCGGCCTCCAACCGGCTCGCACCGGCCGCCACGGCCGACGCGACCGCCAGCTGCAACGCGGTGAGAGTCAGCGAGGGCAGCGCGACACTGGCCGCCGCGTACGTCCGGCCGTCCTGATCCCGGACCGCGGCGCCCTCCACTGCGCCGACCCGTCCGCGGGCTCCCCGGGCCAGGACGACGAGCTTGCCGTCCTCGGCACTCAGCGGGGCCGGTGCGGTGGGTGCGGGCCGGGCGGCGGGCGCGGCGGGTGTGTCAGGCATCGGCAGATTGCCTCTCGTCGTCTCGATAGTTGTCCGTGTCGTCCCCGGGGCCGGCGTGCTCGCCGCGCCCCGCGGTGTCCTGCTCATGGCCCGACTCCACCCGGCTGACCAGGACGGTGTCGATCCGGTTGCGCCGGCCGGTGGTGCCCTCGGCGACCAGCCGGAGGCCAGCGACCTCGGCCTCGGCGCCGGGGATCGGCACCCGCCCCAGCGACTGGGCGAGCAGGCCACCGACCGTCTCCACCTCGTCGGTGGGCAGATCGGTGTCGAACATCTCGCCCAGATTCTCCACCGGCAGGCGGGCGGTCACCCGCACCGAGGAGTCCGCCAGACGTTCGACGGGCGGGCGTTCGACATCGTACTCGTCGGTGATCTCACCGACGATTTCCTCCAGGATGTCCTCGATGGTGACCAGACCACCGGTGCCGCCGTACTCGTCGACCACGATGACCAGGTGGTTGCGGGCCGCCTGCATCTCCGACAGCAGGTCGTCGACCGGCTTGGACTCCGGTACGAAGGTCGCCTGGCGCATCAGCTCGGCCACCGGCAACTGCTCGGCCTCCGGATCACCGCCGCGGGAGCGCCGGATCAGGTCCTTGAGGTAGAGCACGCCCAGCACGTCGTCGACGCTCTCGCCGATCACCGGAATGCGGGAGAAACCGGAACGCAGGAAGAGCGCCAGCGCCTGCGCGAGCGTCTTGCCCTCCTCGATCCACACCATCTCCGTACGCGGCACCATCACCTCGCGGGCGATGGTGTCACCGAGCGCGAAGACCGAGTGGATCATCTGACGCTCGCCATGCTCGACCACGCCACGCTGCTCGGCCAGGTCGACCAGCTCACGCAACTCCACCTGGGTGGCGAACGGCCCCTCTCGGAAGCCACGCCCCGGTGTGACCGCGTTGCCGATCAGGATCAGCAGCGACGCGAGCGGGTTGAGCGCCCGGCCCAGCCAGCGCACCAGCGGCGCCACAGCACGACCCACGGCGTACGCGTGCTGCCGGCCGATGGTGCGCGGAGCGACGCCGACCACCACGAAGCTGACCACGGTCATCGCGCCGGCGGTCACCAGCGCGGCCCGCCAGCCGGCGCCGAAGCTGTCCACCGCGACCAGCGCCACCAGTGTGGTGGCGGTCAGCTCGGCGAGCAGCCGCAACAGCAGAAGGAGGTTGAGGTGCCGGACCACGTCACCGGCCACGACCTGGAGGGTGCGGGCGCCGCGCACGCCGTCGCGGGTGAGCTCGGCGGCTCGGGCTGGCGAGACCGCGGCGAGCGCCGCCTCGGTCATCGCGATCAGACCGGCCAACACCACCAGGCCGGCCGCGAAG
Source organism: Micromonospora sp. NPDC005291 (assembly GCF_040607415.1). NCBI lineage: Bacteria > Bacillati > Actinomycetota > Actinomycetes > Micromonosporales > Micromonosporaceae > Micromonospora > Micromonospora sp. NPDC005291. The sequence goes on along the minus strand of NZ_JBEXGR010000027.1, from coordinate 74,873 downwards.
AAGATCAGCTGGAGGTCGGGAAGGCCGGCGGTGGGGCCGGCCGCGAGTAACGGAGGAGTAGACATCACGGGGTACGGGTCGACCGCCAGCTCGCCAGCAGCCGGGCCTGGAGCGCGAACATCTCCCGCTCCTCCTCCGGCTCGGCGTGGTCATAGCCGAGCAGGTGCAGCACCCCGTGCACGGTGAGCAGGTGCAGCTCGTCGGCCGGCGCGTGCTCGGCGGTCACCGCCTGCTTTGCCGCGACCTCGGGGCAGAGCACGATGTCGCCGAGTAGGGCCGGCTCGCCGCCGGCCGGTGCGGACTCGCCCGGGCCGTGGTCGACGCTCCCCTCGTCCATGGGGAACGCGAGCACGTCGGTCGGGCCGTCGCCACCCATCCAGCGGTGGTTCAGCTCGGTCATGTAGTCGATGTCGACCAACAGCACGGACAACTCGGCGAGGGGGTTGACCCCCATCTCGTCGAGGGCGTGCCGGGCGACGGCGAGCACGGCGTCAGTGTCGACCTCAACACCGGACTCATTGGCGATCTCGATGGACAACAGCTTTCCTCTGCTTTAGCGGCGGCGGCCGGCACGGCCACCCTGGGCGGGTCGCCCGGGCACGGCGTGAACGCCCTGCGCCTGCTGATTTTCCCGCTCGGCGTCCCAGCGGGCGTACGCGTCGACGATCTGCCCGACCAGTTGGTGGCGGACCACGTCGGAGCTGGACAACTCGGAGAAGTGCACGTCCTGGACGTTGTCCAGGATCTCCCGGACAACGCGCAGCCCGCTGCTCGTCCCACCGGGAAGGTCCACCTGGGTGACGTCACCGGTCACGACGATCTTGGAGTTGAAGCCGAGCCGGGTGAGGAACATCTTCATCTGCTCGGGCGTCGTGTTCTGCGCCTCGTCCAGGATGATGAACGCGTCATTCAGCGTCCTGCCCCTCATGTACGCCAGTGGCGCGACCTCGATCGTTCCGGCGGCCATCAGCTTCGGGATGGTCTCCGGGTCGAGCATGTCGTGCAGCGCGTCGTAGAGCGGGCGCAGGTACGGGTCGATCTTCTCGTTGAGCGTGCCGGGCAGGAAGCCCAGTCGCTCACCCGCCTCCACCGCCGGCCGGGTCAGGATGATCCGGTTGACCTGCTTGGCCTGCAACGCCTGGACGGCCTTCGCCATCGCCAGGTAGGTCTTACCGGTGCCGGCGGGGCCGATGCCGAAGACGATGGTGTTCGAGTCGATCGCGTCGACGTACCGCTTCTGCCCGAGCGTCTTGGGGCGGATGGTGCGCCCGCGGCGGGAGAGGATGTTGAGGGTCAGAACCTCGGCGGGCCGCTCGGCGCTGCCCTGCTCGAGCATGCCGACGGTACGCCGGACGGCGTCAGTGGTCAGGGTCTCGCCTTTCTCGATGAGTTCGAGCAGCTCACTGAAGACCCGCTCGGCGAGGGCGTTGTCCGCGGGGTCACCGGTGATGGTGATCTCGTTGCCGCGGACGTGCACGTCACTGCTGACCGAGCGTTCGACGAGTCGTAGGATCTCGTCGCCTGCGCCGAGCAGATTGACCATGATCTTCGAGTCGGGCACGGTGATCCTGGTCTGCACCCGGGGCGGGCCGGGAGGTGGGGTGCCGGTCATAGGTCGGGCCGAAGGGCCCTGCGCCACCTGCTCTCGATCTCGGCGCCGGCCCTGCTGGCACGGCGTGCGGACGTTACACCCATCGTATCGGTTCAACGCGGGCCGCATCGCGCCCATTTCCGCTGGCCGCGATCAGCTCCCGGCCCGGAAGTCGTACCGGTCGAAGGTCTCCTGGTGACGGGTGAACCGGTACGTCGCCCAGTGCATCCCGACCACGGCGCCGGCCTCGTCCCGGGTCAGCCGCAGCAGCTCACCGGCCTCCCGACCGGAGACCACGCGGAACACGTCCGGCTGGTCCGGCAGAGCGGTGAAGATCGCCGGCGGGCGTCCTGCCGGGTCACCGGCCCCACGCGCCCGCAGGGTGCCGTCGTGCCAGGAGAAGACGTACTCGAAACCCTCGCCCCACCAGCGGCCGAGCACACCCCGCAGGGCCGCCGGTGCGGGTGCGCCGGGCCGCCATGGCTCGATCTCGGCCGGGTCGTGCTCGACCGCCGCGGCGAGCAGCCGGTGCGGCAGGTCGAACAGTTCGGCCGCCGTACCGGACGAGCCGAGCACCGCGGCGCCCATCGCGCCGGCCGTGCCGTCGCCTCCCCGCCGGCCGTACACCGCGGCGAGGAAACCGGGCATCGCCCCGTCGTGCCCCACGTGCATCACCCGCTCGCCCTGCGGAATCAGGATCAGCCCCAGCCCGAAGCCGGCACCCCAGAGCGTCTCGTCCGTGGTGGTCAGGGGCCAGCGCATCTCGTCCAGGGTGCCCGGAGTGAGCACCGCGCCGGCCGGGTCGAGCGCCTCCGGGTCGGCCAGGAACGCCGCCCAGCGGGCCATGTCCGTCGCTGTGCTCCAGAGCTGGGCAGCCGGGCCGACCGCACCGAAGTCGGTCGGCGGCTCCGGATGCGCCTCGTCGGAGTACGCGTCGACCAGGAAGCCGGTGGCCGCCGCCGGCCGAGGGGTCACGGCGGTGTCGGTGAGCCCCAGTGGCGTGAGCACCCGCTCGGCGAGCACCCGCGCCCAACTGCCACCGCGCAGCCGGGCGACCAGTTGACCGAGTACGGCCATGCCCAGGTTCGAGTAGTGGAACCGGCGAGCGGTCGGCAGCACCCGCTCGGCCCGGTTCAGCTCCGCGAGCAGTTGGTCGGCGTCCGGTGGGCGAAGGGTGTCCCAGACGTCGCCGAACGGTTCACGTTGCAGGCCGCCGGTGTGCGACAGCAGTCGGCGGATGGTCAGCTCGCCGTGTGCGGGGAGATCCAGGTGCCGGCCCACCGGGTCGTCCAGGTCCAGCAGCCCGTCGTCGCGGCACTGGAGGGCGAGCACCGCGGTGAAGGTCTTGGTGACCGAGCCGATCCGGAACTGCGTACGCGGCCCCAGCGGGCTGTCGGTGCCGGTCTCGCCGACACTGAGGTTCCAGAGCGGTCGGTCGGCCCGGTGCAGCGCCGCCGACACCGCCGGCACCCGGCCGTCGGCCTGCACCCGCCGGACCAGCCGGCCCAACCGCTCGTCCACGGCACGGGTGGTCGTCGGCTCAGCACTCACGCCAGGTCCCGGGCGAGCATCGGGCCGAGCGGCGTGCCACCGAGCAGATGCGCGTGCACGTGGAACACCTCCTGCCCGCCGTACGCCCCGGTGTTGAACATCAGCCGGAAACCGTCGCCGAGCAGACCCTCGTCCTCGGCCACCGCGGCGGACGTCGCCAGCACGTCCGCGGCCAGCGCCGGGTCACCCTGGGCGAGGGTGGCCACGTCGACGTAGTGCTCCTTCGGAATGACCAGGACGTGCACCGGCGCCTTCGGGCTGATGTCACGGAAGGCGAGCGTGGTGGCGGTCTCCCGGACCACGGTGGCCGGGATCTCCCCGGCGACGATGCGGCAGAACAGGCAGTCGGATCCCATCGGGGCAGTGTAAGGACTAACGGGTCGGGGGCGCTCCGGCCCAGCACGCGCCGCCGGCCTGTTCACAGGGGTCCCTTGTCAACGCCTGCGGTAGAGGGAAGGGCCCTTCCTGACAACGGTGTCGGCTGGGGCAGGATGGCCGCCATGACGGATCGGGCAGTACTCGTGACCGGGGCCTCGCGCGGGATCGGCCGCGCCGTGGCGACAGCGTTCGCGGCCAGCGGCGACCGGGTGGCGATCCACCACCGCGACTCCGCCGACGCGGCCGAGGGGCTGCGCGCGCAACTGCCCGGCGCCGGGCACGTGGTGGTCCGCGCCGACCTCACTGATCCGGACGCGGTCCGGGCCATGGTCGACGAGGCCGCCGAACTGCTCGGCGGGCTGGACGTGCTGGTCAACAACGCCGGGACGTACGGCGACCGGGACGACCCGCACCCGATCTTCGGCGCGTCCTATGAACAGTGGCAGAAGCGCTGGCGGCAGGTGCTGGAGACCAACCTGACCGGGGCCGGCAACGTCACCTGGTGCGCTGCCCAGCACATGCGGGACCGCGGTGGGCGCATCGTCAACGTCTCGTCCCGTGGCGCGTTCCGCGGCGAGCCGGACCAGCCTGCGTACGGTGCCAGCAAGGCGGGGCTGAACGCGCTGGGCCAGTCCCTCGCCGTGGCGCTCGCGCCGTACGGGATCACGGTCGCCACCGTCGCACCGGGTTACGTGGCGACCGACATGACGACCGAGCACCTGCGCGGCGAGCAGGGCGCGGCCATCCGGGCGCAGAGCCCGTTCGACCGGGTGGCCCGGCCGGAGGAGATCGCCGCCGCCGTGCACTGGCTGGCGTCACCGGAGGCCGAGTGGGCCTCCGGCACCATCGTCGACCTCAACGGCGCCTCCTACCTGCGCAGCTGACGTCGGCAAGGCCACTAATTCACCCGGCCAGGGAGGTGGCTGGCGGTACCCGGGCGGGTAAGTCCCACCAACATGGCCGACCCCGCGCTGCTCGACCTCACCGCTGACTACCAGGTGGCCGACGACCACGACGACGACCCCGTCCTGTTACGTCCCGACGGCACACCCGTCGACACCTGGCGCGACGATTACCCGTACGACGAGCGGATGGACCGTGACGAGTACGACCGCGACAAACGGATGCTCCAGATCGAGCTCCTCAAGCTCCAGGACTGGATCAAGGAGTCCGGCGAGCGATTGGTGATCGTCTTCGAGGGCCGGGACGCGGCCGGCAAGGGCGGCACCATCAAACGCTTCATGGAGCACCTCAACCCGCGCGGCGCCTCGGTGGTGGCGCTCGCCAAGCCGGACGAGCGGGAAGCCGGCCAGTGGTACTTCCAGCGGTGGATGGCGCACCTGCCGGCGGCCGGTGAGATCGTGCTGTTCGACCGCTCGTGGTACAACCGGGCCGGTGTGGAGCGGGTAATGGGCTTCTGCAGCCGTAAGGAATACCTGGAGTTCCTGCGTCAGGCCCCGGAGCTGGAACGGATGCTGGTGCGCTCGGGCATCCGGCTGGTCAAGTTCTGGTTCTCCGTCTCACAGAACGAGCAGCGCACCCGGTTCGCGATCCGCCAGGTCGACCCGGTCAGGCAGTGGAAGCTGTCCCCGATGGACATCGCCTCGCTCGACCGGTGGGACGAGTACACCGAGGCCAAGGAGGCGATGTTCTTCTGGACCGACACGGCCGACGCGCCGTGGACGGTGGTGAAGAGCAACGACAAGAAGCGGGCCCGGATCGAGGCGATGCGACACGTGCTGCACCGCTTCGACTACGCCGGCAAGGACCTCGCGGTGGTCGGCACGCCCGATCCGCTGATCATCGGCCCAGCGGGCCTGGACCTGGGCCCGGAAGAGGACATGGTCCCCGTCTTCCCCCGCCCCTAACAGCCCCGCCGCCCGCCCCGCCCCGCGCCCCCTACGCCCGCGCTGCCCCGCGCCGCCCCGCGCCGCCCCGCCGCGCGCTGCGCTGCGCTGCGCTGCGTCGATCTAGGGCATATCGCTGCTAGTCGATCTCCCCCAGCAACAATTTGCCCTAGATCGACGGCGCCCAGGGCACCGGGGGCGCGGGCGTAGGGGGCGCGGGCGTAGGGGGCGCGGGCGTAGGGGGCGGGGGTTACCAGCGGCGCAGTCGCGTGGAGAGCACCGCGAGCGCCGCCACGCCGGCGGTGGAGGTGCGCAGAACGGCCGGGCCGAGCCGGACCGGTCGCCCGCCGGCCTCCCGGAAGGCGGTCAACTCGGCCGGGGCGATGCCACCCTCCGGGCCGACCACCAGGACGATCTCACCGACGGCCGGCAGCTCGGCCGTGGTCAGCCGCTCGTCGGCCTCCTCGTGCAGCACGAACCCGGCGGCGGCACCAGCGATCCGGCGGGCCACCGTCGCGGTGGACTCGTCCGGCGCACCGGCCACCACCGGCAACCAGGGGCGGCGGGCCTGCTTGGCGGCCTCCCGAGCGGTGGCCACCCACTTTTCCCGGGCGCGTACGCCCCGGTCGCCGCGCCACTGGGTCACCGAGCGGGCGGCCGCCCAGGGCACGATCTCGTCGACTCCGACCTCGGTCATCGCCTGCACGGCCAGTTCACCCCGGTCGCCCTTGGCGATGCCCTGCACGGTCACCAGCCGGGGTACGGGCGCGTCCGCGTACCCCCGGGAGGTGACGGTGAGGTCCAGGCTGCCCCTGCCGACGGCGGTGACCACGGCGGCGGCCGTGCCACCCCGGCCGTCGGCGAGCAGCAACTCCTCGCCGACCCGCAGCCGCTGCACGGTCGCCGCGTGGTGCCCCTCCGGGCCGTCCAGGGTCAGCGCGTCGCCGGTGGGCAGCGCATCGACCAGGAACAGCGGCGCGGACACCTCAGGCGTGCCCGTTGAACGCGTCGCGCATCCGGGAGAAGAAGCCGCCCTGTTTGGACAGCTCGGCGACCTCCTCACCGCGGGTCTTGGCGAAGTCGCGCAGCATCTTCTCCTGGTCCGGGTCGAGCTTGGTCGGCGTCCGGACGTCCAGGTGCACGTAGAGGTCGCCCCGGCCGGTGCCGCGCAGGTGCGGCACACCCCGGGCGCGCAGCCGCAGGGTGCTGGCCGGCTGGGTGCCGGCCTTGACGTCGACGGTCTCCTCGCTGTCCAGGGTCTTGATGGTCAGCCGGGTGCCGAGCGCCGCCGCGGTCATCGGCACGGTGACACGGCAGTGCAGGTCGTCGCCCTTGCGGGAGTACACGTCGTGCGGCCGCTCGTGGATCTCCACGTAGAGATCACCGGCGGTGCCGCCACCCGGGCCCACCTCGCCCTGCTGGGCGAGCCGGATCCGCATGCCGTCCTCGACGCCGGCCGGGATCTTGACGGTCAGCGAGCGGCGGGTGCGCACCCGGCCGTCGCCGGCGCAGGTGGGGCAGGGGTGCGGGATGGTCGTGCCGTAGCCCTGGCACACGGTGCACGGCCGGGCGGAGACCACCTGGCCGAGGAAGGTGCGCTGCACGGACTGCACCTCGCCACGCCCGGCGCACGCCTCGCAGGTCGCCAGGTGCGTGCCGGCGGCGGTGCCGGCGCCGGAGCAGGTGGTGCAGAGGACCGCGGTGTCGACGGTGATCGGCGCCTCGACGCCGAACGCCGTCTCGTGCAGGTCGAGCTCGAGCCGCAGGATCGCGTCGGCGCCCGGCCGGGTACGCGGACGGGGGCCACGGGCGCCACCCGCCGCGCCGCCGAAGAACGCGTCCATGATGTCCTGGAAACCGACGAACGGGCCGGCTCCGCCGGGGCCACCCGGGCCTCCGGCACCGCCGCCGCCGGGGGCGAGCGGGTCACCACCCAGGTCGACGATCTGCCGCTTCCGGTCGTCCGAGAGGACCTCGTACGCGGCGTTGATGTCCTTGAACTTCTCCTGAGCCTCCGGGTCCGGATTGACGTCCGGGTGGAACTGGCGCGCCAGCTTGCGGTAGGCGCGCTTGATCTCGTCATCGGAGGCTTCCCGGCTCACACCGAGAATGCCGTAGTAGTCCCTGGCCACTGCGTTCCGTGTCCTCATGTTCGTCTCGCGTTGCGCCGATCCGGCGGCAGCAGCCGGCCGTCGGCCCTGACTGTCAGTTCTGGGCCAGCAACTCGCCCACGTAGCGTGCCACGGCGCGCACCGTGGCGATGTTGCCGGGGTAGTCCATCCGGGTGGGCCCCAGCACCCCCAGGCCGCCCACGATGGTGGCGCCCGGGCCGTACCCGGTGCTGACCACCGAGGCGGCGCGCAGGTTGTCGAACTCGTTCTCGTCGCCGATCAGCACCCGGGTCGTGCTCGGCTCGGTCTCGCCGATGAGCTTGAGGAGCACGACCTCCTCCTCCAGTGCTTCGAGGATCGGCCGCAGGGAGCCCTGGAAGTCGAGCAGGCCGCCCCGGGTGAGGTTGGCGGTGCCGGCCAGCGCGATCCGTTCCTCGTGCCGCTCGACCAGCGTCTCCAGCAACACCGTGGCGAGGGTGGTCATCGTCGGACGCAGCTCGGTAGGCGCCTCCTCGACCAGCGTCTGCACCAGCGGCGGCGTATCGGACAGCCGGGCGCCGGTGAGCTTTTCGTTGACCAGCCGACGCAGATCGGTGACGTTCTCGGCGGGCACCGGGCCGGGCAGCTCCACCAGCCGCTGCTCCACACGCCCAGTGTCAGCGATCATGACGAGCATCAACCGGGTGGTGGAGATCGGCACCAGCTCCAGGTGACGCACCGAGGAGCGGGCCAGGCTCGGGTACTGCACGACAGCCACCTGCCGGGTCAGCTGAGCGAGCAGCCGCACCGTGCGGTGCACCACGTCGTCGAGGTCGACCGCGCCGACCAGGAAGCGCTCGATGGCGCGGCGCTCGGCCGGGCTGAGCGGCTTGACCCTGGACAGCCGGTCGACGAATAGCCGGTAGCCACGATCGGTGGGCACCCGGCCGGCACTGGTGTGCGGCTGCCGGATGTAGCCCTCCTCCTCCAGCACGGCCATGTCGTTGCGGACCGTGGCCGGGGAGACCCCGAGCTGGTGCCGCTCGACCAACGCCTTGCTGCCGACCGGCTCCTGGGTGGAGACGTAGTCCTCGACGATCGCGCGGAGCACGGCCAGTTTCCGGTCGTCGAGACCCATCCTCCGCACCTCCTGTCACACGTCGGCCGCCGGCACCGTGGCCCGGCCGGGCCGTCCTGGCACTCGACTGTAGCGAGTGCCAGTCTACGTCGGCGTACCCGCCAGCGCGATGATCAACGACGGTCCATCGGTGCGGCCCCCGCCACCCCGCTGGGCCGATCGGCCCACACTGCCGGGCGGTGTCGCTCTGGTGCGGCGTTGCCACAGGCCCCTACCGTGACACCCATGACTGAACCTCCGCGCCCTCCCGGAGCGGGTGACCCCGGCAACTACCCGCCGGAGCCGACCTCCCCGGGCTCGTTCCCGTCGGCCGAGCCGCCCACCGCACCACTGTCCGGGGCACCCGGCCCGGGCGGCTATCCCCCGGCCGGTGGCTATCCGCCGCCCACCGGTGACCAACCGCCGTCAGGTGGCTACCCTCCGGCGGGTGGCTACCCTCCGCCCGGCGGCTTTCCCCCGCCCGGGGGTTATCCGCCCGGTGGTGCCTACGGCGGCCCCGGCGGCGGCTACGCCAACAATGAGGACAAGACCTGGGCCCTGGTCGCGCACTTCGGCGGCGCCGCCGGCGCGCTGATCAGCTTTGGTCCGCTGGGTTTCGTCGCCCCGCTCATCGCCTTCCTGGCCCGCGGCAACCAGTCGCCGACCGTCCGGGCGCACGCCCTGGCCGCCCTGAACTTCCAGATCCTCTGGTCGATCATCGCGTTCGTGCTGCTCTTCGTGAGCTGGTGCCTGCTCTTCCTGCCCAGCATCGCCGTCGTCGTGATCCAGATCCTGTTCGGGATCATCGCCGGCATGAAGGCCAACGAGGGCACCCCCTACCGGTACCCGATGTCGGCCAGCTTCATCAAGTGACCCCGGGCCGGCCGCTCCCCCGGCCGGCCCGCAGTACCGCTACCGGCGCGCCCGCTCAGGGCAGCAGGTCGCGCACGACCGCGTCGGCGAGCAGCCGGCCGCGCAGGGTGAGCACCGCCCGGCCGGCCGCGTACTCCGGTGCGGCCAGCAGGCCGTCGGCCAGCGCCCGTTCGGCGCCCGCCCGGCCAGGGGCGTCGAGCACCGCCAGCGGCAGGCCGCTGGCGAGCCGCAGCCGGAGCATCACGTCCTCCATGTGCGCCTCGTCGACGGTGAGCACCTCCCGGGCCAGGCCGGGTGACGCTCCCGCGGCGAGCCGCTGGGCGTACGCCGAGGGGTGCTTGACGTTCCACCAGCGCACCCCGCCGACGTGGCTGTGTGCCCCCGGCCCCAGCCCCCACCAGTCCGCGCCGGTCCAGTAGAGCAGGTTGTGCCGGCACCGGGCCTCGTCGGTGCGGGCCCAGTTGGAGACCTCGTACCAGGACAGGCCGGCCGCGTCGAGGGCGGCCTCCGCGGCCAGGTAGCGGTCCGCGGCGACGTCGTCACTGGGGTACGCCAGCTCGCCGCGCCGCATCCGGGCGGCGAGCCGGGTGCCGTCCTCGACGATCAGGGCGTACGCGCTGACGTGGTCCACCCCGGCGGCCACGACCTGGTCCAGCGAGGCGGCGAAGTCCTCGGCCCGCTCCCCCGGTGTCCCGTAGATCAGGTCCAGGTTGACGTGCTCGAACCCGGCGTCGCGCGCCTCCAGGGCGGCGGCGGTGGCACGGCCGGCGCTGTGTTTGCGGTCCAGGATCGCCAGCACCCCCGGGGAGGCGGACTGCATGCCCAGCGAGATCCGGGTGTAGCCGGCGGCTCGCAGCAGCTTCAACGATTCCGGGGTGACCGATTCCGGGTTGGCCTCGGTGGTCACCTCGGCGTCGGCGGCCAGCCCCCAGGTGCGGTCGATGCCGTCGAGGATGCGGGCCAGGTCGTCGGCGGGGAGCAGGGTGGGCGTGCCACCGCCGACGAAGACCGTGTCGACCCGGGGCGGTGGGCTGTCGCCGAGCACCCGGGCGGCGAGTGCCAGCTCGGCCAGCACGGTGTCGGCGTACCCCTCGCGGCTGGCGCCACCGCCCAGCTCGGCCGCCGTGTAGGTGTTGAAGTCGCAGTAGCCGCAGCGGCTCGCGCAGAACGGCACGTGCACGTACACGCCGAAGCCGCGCGCGCCGACCGCCGCGGTGGCGGTGGCGGGCAGCGATCCGTCGACGGGGACGGTCTCACCTTCTGGAAGGACGCCGGGCATGGCCACTAGTGTGCCCGGCATGACCTCTCCCGACGTCCTCGTGCGCGTCGCCACGGCCCGCGGGGTGACCACCCTCACCCTGGACAGCCCACACAACCGCAACGCGCTCTCCACCGCCCTCATGACCCAGCTGCTGGCCGGGCTGGGCGACGCGGTCGCCGACGAGGCGGTCCGAGTGATCGTGCTCGACCACACCGGCCCGGTCTTCTGCTCGGGTGCGGACCTGAAAGAGACCGCCATGGCGTACGCCAGCGGGACGGTGCCGGCCGGAATGCTGAGCGACGTGCTCGCCGTGCTCTGGGAGTGCCCGAAGCCGGTGCTGGCCCGGGTGGCGGGGCCGGCGCGGGCCGGTGGGTTGGGCCTGATCGCCGCCGCCGACCTGGCGGTCTGCGCCGATGAGGCGACGTTCGCCTTCACCGAGGTGCGGATCGGGGTGATCCCGGCGGTGATCTCGGCGACCGTGCTGCCCCGGCTGAACCCGCGCGCCGCCGCCGAGCTGTACCTGACCGGGGACACGTTCGACGGGCGGCGGGCCGCCGAGATCGGCCTGGTCACCGCCGCCGTGCCGGCGGACGAGCTGGACGCGGCGGTGCAGCGCTACTGCGACTCGCTGGTACGGGGCGGGCCCGGCGCGCTGGCCGGCGCGAAGGAGTTGCTGCGCCGGCCGGGCACCGCCGAGCTACGGGGCGAGCTGGCCCGGCTGGCCGCTCTGTCGACCGGCTATTTCCTCTCTGACGAGGGGCGTGAGGGCGTCATGGCCTTCCGCGAGAAGCGACTGGCTCAATGGGTGCCCGCTCGTGACGGAGGTTCCGGCGATCATTCCGGCTAGGCCGGGGCCTCCACCAGGGTGAGATCGCGGCCGGAACGGGAACGTCGCCAACCGGTACGCGACAGCGGAGCCGACCCCGAACCGCTCGGAGCCGGCCAACCCGGCCCCGAACCGCTCGGACGGCCCGGAGGGGTCGGGTGGGGACGTACGCTTGTCTGACTGTCGATCTGGGGGTGTGAGTGCGAACTCGGGCAGCCGTGGCGGGTGGAGTGGTGCTCATCCTCGTCGCCGTGATCGCGATCTGGCTCGTCGTACGGCAGGTCGGTGACCGCCTCCAGTTGCCGCTGGCAGCACGGAAGTGCACCGTGCAGGCCGACGGCCGGGTCGCGCTGGACGCCGACCAGATGGCCAACGCGGCGACCATCGCGGCGATCGGGGCACGGCGTGGAATGCCCGAGCGGGCCGTGGTGGTCGCGCTGGCCACCGCCTACCAGGAGTCCGGGCTGCGCAACCTCGCCGACGGCGACCGTGACTCGGTCGGCCTGTTCCAGCAGCGACCGAGCCAGGGTTGGGGCACCCCGGCCCAGATCCGTGACCCGCGCTACGCGGCCAATCGGTTCTACGCGGCGCTCAAGAAGGTGCGCGGCTGGGAGAAGATGCGGGTCACCGACGCCGCACAGCGGGTGCAGCGCTCGGCCTTCCCTGAGGCGTACCAGAAGTGGGCCGACGACTCCGAGGTGCTCAGCAGGGCCCTGATGGGTGACGCCACCGGCGCGGTCGCGTGCACGGTGGGGCGTACCCCGGCGATGCACGGTGCGGCGGCGGCCGCGCAGCTGACCCGCAACCTGGTGCTGGACTGGGGCCTGAAGGGGACCGACCCCACCGACCCGACCGGGCTGGCGGTGACTCCGGGCGACCAGCGCGACGGCTGGCGGTACGCGCACTGGCTGGTTTCACACGCCCAGGACCACGGGGTGAAGCGCGTCAGCTTCGGCGACCTGGAGTGGACCGCGAGGGACGGCACCTGGGGTCGGGTCACCGGCCAGCAGAGCTCCGCCGGTCAGGTGGTGGCCGAGGTGTTCAACGAGGGTTGACCGACCCGGATCTCTTAACCGGCAGTCACCGCACAATCGGACAATCTTCCGTAAAGACCTCTATTGATCACGGAAGTCTCACTCACCGTAGTTCCCCCGCTGCGCGGGGTCCCACTCGGCCCCACTCGCTCGACACGCCCTCCCCGATGCCAAGGCCATCGCGTTACGATCGGCGGCCTGTGCCAGAAAAGGTTTCACCTCATGGGGAGGGGTACGACGCGGTGTTCGATTACGGCGACCGGACCGGTTACGAGCCGATCAGCGACATTGACCGCAAGGAGTTCCACGAGCAGGGCTTCCTCCTGCTGCGCAACGTCCTGACGGAGGACCACCGGGCGGCGCTGGAGGCGGCGGTCGACCGCGTCTACGCGGAGGAGCAGGCAAAGGGCACCACCAAGAAGGACGGCACCCTGCACCTGCTGGGCTTCCTGGAGCGCGACGAGCTCTTCGGCCAACTGCTCACCCACCCGATCGCCTTCCCGTACATGTGGGGGCTGGCCGGCTGGAACATCTACACCCACCACAACCACCTGGACGTCACCCCGCCGGCCGCCGAGCCGGAGAAGCCGTACTGGGGTTGGCACCAGGACGGGTACCGGCAGAACTCCGACCCGGAGACGATGGACCCGAACCTGCCCCGGCCGATGTTCTCGCTGAAGGTCGCGTACGTGCTGTCGGACCTCTCCGAGACCGGCCGCGGCGCCACCAAGGTCATCCCGGGCAGCCACCTGTTGAACTCGCTGCCCCGGCCCAAGGACCTCAGCGTGCACAACCCGGACCCGGAGGGCACGGTGGAGATCACCGCCAACCCGGGCGACGCCTTCATCTTCGACCGCCGGCAGTGGCACTCGCGGTCGACGAACCTGTCGACCATCACCCGCAAGATGCTCTTCGTCGGCTACACCTACCGGTGGATCCGTCCGCTGGACGAGCTGCACCCCGACGTGAACGGCGAGTGGTACCGCAACCGCACCCCGGTGCAGCGTCAGCTGATCGGTGAGGGCACCCACACGGCCAACTACTGGGGCATCAACTGGGACGGGTACGTCGACGACGAGATCCCGCTGCGCAAGGAGCTCAAGGAGCGCGGTCTGCTGGACCGCAACATCCCCTGGCTCCGCTGATCCGCCCGGAGGGGCCCCTGTCATCGCCTTCGGCATGGCAGGGGCCCCTCCGCTCGTATCCGGACGGTCGCCAACGGTGCCGCTGGAGGGGTGATTCGGGTAGCCGACAGTTGAAGGGCACCGGACCGGGCAGGCCGTACCCTGTGCCGCATGACGGACGGCATCGCCCTGACGTTGCTTATTCTCGGAGTGGCACTCGGCGTCGTCGGCAACTGGATCACACCACCGCGGAAGCTGACCGGGCGATGGGTGGTCGGCATCTTCGCGTTGCTCCTCGTGGCGGCGTCGGTCTTCACGTTCCTGGAGGGCCGCCTGCCGGCCGGGCAGCCCACGCCGCCCCAGGGCGACCCCACGGCCATGCCGGCGCAGATCCCCACCGTGGCGGCGCCGGCCTCCGCGAGCGCCACGCCCACGCCGACCGCGTCGGTCCGGCAGCCGACCAGCCCGAAGACGACTCCGGGCTCCGCCACGAGATCGAGCGCCGGCCAGCAGGGGACCAGCGGCAAGAGCAAGCCGCCACGGTCGCCGTATGTCGCCGCGAGCAGCTTCCAGCGCTTCGGCGGAACACACGGGGCGTTCACCCTGGTCGCCGAGGGAACAGCGCTGCGGATCGACACGCCAGACAGCATCGACAGCCAGTGGGGCGCCTACCTCAAGGACCACATGGTGTGCGACGGCACGGTCGAGTTCGACGTTCGACTCGGTGCCGGCACGGTCGACTACTACGGGCTGGCCGTACTTCCCCGCGGTGACCTCGACAACGACCAGGCGACCGGCGACGCGATCATCCTCTACCTGGACTCCGACGGGTCCTTCATCGCCAAGTTCTCGTCCCTGCCGACACCGGGCGTCGGTGGGGTCGGCGGCGGTTCATATCCGGTCGCCGACCTGCGGCAGACCCGCCACGTCGTGGTCTCGGCGCGGGGTTCGACCTACTCCGTGCGGGTGGACGGGATCCCGGCCGGCGAGTTCGCCGAGACGGAGAGCGCCGGTTGCGGGAAGCTCACGCTGGCCGCCTGGGGCGGCACCACCGCCCACATCGAGGACGTCCTGGTGCGGTGAGCGCCGGGTCGGTGACTGGCACCGGCCGACCCCGCCGGTACGCCCGCTCGGCGCTCGTCAGCGCTCGAGCCGGCGGCGGACCTTTTCGCGGATCGACTCGGGCAGGTCGGATGCCTCCAGCAGCCGGGGCAGCAACTCCGGCTCCAGGCTGGTCGCCCGGAACACCTCGCCGATGGTCACCCCGTGTGCGGGCCGGTCCACCACCTCGACCGGGTCACCCGCACCCACCTCCCCCTCGCGGAGCACCCGCAGGTAGGCGCCGGGCAGCGCCCGGGCGGTGAACCGCTTGATCAGGTCTGGTACGCCCCAGAAGCCGGCGAAGGTGGTGCACGGCGTTCTCGGCTTGGTCACCTGGAGCAGGGCGGACCCGATCTGCCACTGCTCACCGATCACCGCGTCGGTCAGGTCGACCGCGTACGTGGTGAGGTTCTCGCCGAAGCCGCCGGGCCTGATGTCGCGCCCCAGTTCGGTCGCCCACCAGGCGGCGTCCTCCTCCGCGTAGGCGTAGACCGCCTGGTCCTCGCCGCCGTGGTGGGCTCGCTCGCCGATGAAGTCGCCAACCACTCCGTCGACACGGAACAGCACCGGCGCGTCCACCGGCCGCTTGTCGATGCCGCTGCGACCGCTCGCGTCGCCGGCCCACTCCGCCTCGGTCACCACGCCGAGGTTCACCGCTGCCACCCTGCCCGTCATGGTGATCAGCCTAGCGGGGGCCGACGGGGTCGGGCGCCACCAAGATCGTCGATCCGTAACGCGTGCGGCCGTCAGCCCTTGACGGCGCCGGCTACCAGGCCGGAGACCATGCGGCGCTGCACCAGCAGGAAGAAGATGATGACCGGCAGGGTGAACAGGGTGGAGGCGGCCATCACCGGCCCCCAGTTGGTGTCGTCCCGGCCGAAGAAGAAGGTCATCGCCACCGGCAGGGTGTAGCGACCCTGGTCGTTGATGAACGTCAACGCGAAGATCAGCTCGTTCCACGCGGTGATGAAGGAGAAGATGCTGGTGGCCACCAGACCGGGTGCGACCAGCGGGAAGAGGATCAGGCGGAAGGTCTGGGCACGGCTGGCCCCGTCGATGGCCGCCGCCTCCTCCAACTCCTTGGGCACGGCGGCGACGAAGCCACGCAGCATCCAGACCGCGAACGGCAACGAGAAGCCAAGGTACGTGAGGATCAGGCTGGGCAGGGTGTTGTAGAGCCCGAGCCGCTGGATCATCAGGAACAGCGGGATGACCAACGCCTCCAGCGGGATCATCTGCACCACCAGCAGCATGATCAGGAAGCTCGTCCGCAGCTTGAACCGGAACCGGGCCACCGCCGTCGCGGCGAGCAGGGCCACCAGACCACTGAGCACCACCGTCGAGACCGCGACCAGCGCGCTGTTCAGAAAGAAGTCGAAGAAGCTCACGCCGGGGATCAGGTTGCCGGTCAGGATCTCCCGGTAGTGCGCCAGCGTCGGGTGAGCTGGCACCGGCTGCGGGGTGGACGAGAAGATCTCGCTGCTCGGCTTCAACGAGGTGGAGATCATCCAGTAGACCGGGAACGCCGCGAAGAGCGCGACCAGCAGCCCGGCGGCGTTGAGGGCGACCTTCTTCACGACTCGTCCTCCTGCCTGAGCACCATCCGTACGTAGAAGCCGGTGACCATGAGCAGGATCAGCGTGAGGATCACCGCGATGGCCGCACCGAGGCCGTACTTCGGCGGCGGCGAGAAAGCCTCCGCGTAGGAGTAGATGGAGAGCATGAACGTCGGCCGGTCCTGGGTGCCGCCGGCCAGCACGAACTGCTGGGTGAAGACTTTGAAGTCCCAGATGGTGGAGAGCACGATCAGAATCCCGAAGACCGGGCGCAGCAGCGGGAAGGTGATCTTCCAGAAGACCCGCCACGGGCTCGCGCCGTCCACCCGGGCCGCCTCGTGCAACTCGCTCGGCACGCTCTTGAGGCCGGCGAGCACGCTCACCGCGATGAACGGGAACGAGTGCCAGACCACCACCAGGGTGAGGATGGCGAAGAAGAGCAGCGGCGAATTGAACCAGCCGTAGCCGGTCCAGTCACTGCGGCCGAACAGGCCGTTGGAGAGGCCGTCCGGCAGCGCGTTGAACAGCCAGGTGACCAGGCCGCTCGTGTCGTCGAAAATCCACTTCCAGACGATCGTGCCGGTCAACGCCGGGGTGGCCCAGGCGAGCATCACGCAGCTGGCCACGAAGGTGGCCATCTTGCGACCGAGCCGATTGAGCAGCAGCCCGACCAGGGTGCCGAGGACCATCGTGAGCAGCACGTTCGCCGCGGCGAACAGGACCGTGTTGCGCAGCACGGTCAGGAAGAACGGGTCGGAGAGGATCTCGGTGTAGTTGCCCAGCCCCACCCAGGGCCACTCCCGGTCGCCGCGCAACTGCCGGACGCTGTTCAGCCGGTAGAAGGACATCCACACCACCTGGCCGAGCGGCCAGAGCAGCAACACCCCGATGACCACCAGTGCTGGCAGGAGCAGCAGGTAGGGCAGGCGGTCCACCGGGCGACGCCGCCGCGCGGGGGTCTCCCGCGCGGCGGCCGTTTCCGAGGTTTTTGTCAGGGAACTCACTTGCTGTTCAAAATGCTTTCCATTTCACCGGCCGCATCGGCGGTAGCCTTCTCGACCGTCTTCTGACCCTTCATGACCGAGCTGTTCATCGCCTGGGTCACCGTCTTCGTCCGGCTGACCTCCACCCACTTCGGGGTGAGCGGCGTGAGCTTGGTGTTCTGCATGGTGGTGGCGAACGCCGCCATCACCTTGTCGTTGGCGTACGTGTCACCGGCGACCAGGTCCTGGTAGACCGGGAAGAAGCCGAGGCTGCTGGCAAAGCTCTGCGAGTTCTTCTTGTTCAGCAGCACGGTCAGGTAGTCCCAGGCCAGGTCCTGGCGCTCGCTGTCCTTCCAGATCGCCACGTCCGAGCCACCGGCGAAACCGGGTGCCGCCTTGCCGTCGGGGCCGGGGATCGGGAACGTACCCCAGACCTTCTCGATCTCGGGGTTGTCCTTCTTGATGGCACCCTGCTGCCAGCTGCCGGCGAAGGCCATCGCGGCCTTGCCGGTGGCGAACTGGGTGCGGGCGTCGATCTCGTTCCAGCCGGCCGCCGCCGGCGGGGCCACCTTGTGGACGGTCACCAGGTCGGTCCAGAACTTGACGGCCCGCTGCGCCTCGGGCGTGTTGTAGCCGGACTTCCAGGTGCCGCCCTGGTTGCTGGCGATCTCGCCGCCGGCGCCCCAGAGGAAGGAGTAGAAGGGCAGCTCGGAGTTGCCCGGCAGCGCGATGCCGTAGGTGCCCGGCTTCTTCGCCTGCACGGTCTTGGCGACGCTGACCAGGTCGTCCCAGGTCTTCGGGGGCTGCACACCGGCCTCGGCGAACCAGTCGGTGCGGTAGTAGACGGCACGCACGCCGGCGTACCAGGGCACGCCGTACTGCTTGCCGTCGAGCTGCGCGTTGCGGACCAGGTCGGGCAGCAGGTCCTTGCCGTCGGTCCAGCCGCCCATCCGCCCGCTCACGTCGGCGAGCGCCTCCTGGGCCGCCCAGCCCTGGGTCTCGGTGTTGCCCAGCTCGGTGATGTCCGGCCCCGCACCGCCGGCGAGCGCGGCCTGGAACTTCTTGGGCGCCTCGAGCCAGGGAATGTACTGCACCACCACGTCGGTGTCGGGATGCTTCTGCCGGAACTCGGTCTCGACGGAGTCGAGGAAGGCGTTCTGCGCGTCGCCGCCTTCGCCCATCATCCAGACCGTGAGCTTGCTGTCGTCGGCAGCGTCGTCACCGGAGCCTCCACAGCCGGTCAGCACCATCGCGGCCGAGGCCACCATGGCGGTGACCGGGGCCAGCCGCTTCCACCTGTTCACGCCACTTCTCCCCTCGCGCCGCCTGGAACTAACCTTCTCCGCCGCACCCTAGTACGGAGAATTCCTTTACGACAGTGGGCGGGCTGGCCGAAGCGTGGCGACGGTACCGCAGAGGGCCGACGAGAGACGCTGTGGCCTCGGGCCGAAGTCGGGCACTTCAGCACGAAAAAGCGCCCGGCCGATGGCCGGGCGCTTTTTCCAGTAATGCTGTCTCGCCAGGTGATGCCGGGTCGTTATCGGGTGACGCTGCGGCGGCGACCCACGCCGGCCACCAGCGCGACCGCGATCGCGGCCACCACGACCTGCACCAGCAGCTCGCCCCAGTCGACCCCGTTGGTCTCGGTCGCGATGCCGATGGCCCGCGCCAGCACCGTGCCCAGCAGGGCCGCGCCGACACCGATCAGCAGGTGCAGCCAGATCGGCATGTTCTGCCGGCCCGGAACGACCAGGCGGCCCAGGGCCCCGACGATGAGACCAACAACGATCGCGGTGATGATGCCCCACACGGTGAGCTCCACGGTCACCCTCCTTCAAAGAATGTCTGACACACGTTGTGTGCTTCCTGTCGTGACCGCTAAGTGCCCGACCCGGCGAAAATCCAAACCGACTTTGCGGCCCAGAGGATCACGATCAGGCATACACGGGCGTGTTCCCCCGGCCCCCGCGGGCCAGCAGGGGATCGCCAGGCCGGGCCGGCCGCGCGGGTGATGATCGACTCAACATCGCCGATGTCGGGGTATCACCGCCACGGGATACCGCGACATCGGCGATCTGGAGTCGATCACGCCCACCCGGTCGTCTGGCGAGGCCGCACAGCGACGCCGCGCGCCCGACGTCGCGCCGGGGAGAACGCCGATGGGCGCCCGACCTGTCGGTCGGGCGCCCATCGGAAAGGTGCGGTTGTACGGGGTGGCGCCTGCGTTACCGGGTGACGCGGCGGCGGCCACCCACACCGGCCACCAGCGCGACCGCGATCGCGGCCAGCACGACCTGCACCAGCAGCTCGCCCCAGTCGACGCCGTTCGTCTCGGTGGCGATGCCGATGGCCCGGGCCAGCACGGTGCCCAGCAGGGCCGCGCCGATACCGATCAGCATGTGCAGCCAGATCGGCATGTTCTGCCGGCCCGGAACGACCAGGCGGCCGAGCGCGCCGACGATGAGACCAACAACGATGGCGGTGATGATGCCCCACACGGTGAGTTCCACGGTCGCCCTCCTTCAAAGAATGTCCGACACACGATGTGTGTGCTTCCTGTCGTGACCGCTAAGTGCCCGACCCGCGGAAAAACCAAACCGACTCACTGCAGATGAAAACGCCGGGCGTCAATGCCCAACGGATGCGTCGGTTGGCGTGGGAGCGCGTCCACACAGGTAGAAGCCCATCTCGTCGGATCGTCGGCCCGACAACAACGCCCAGAAAATTTTCTCCCGCCAAGCCGGCCACGCCGGGCAGGCGGGCACGCAGGCACGCAGAGACGCCGGGCAGG
>NZ_JBEXGR010000027.1:0-54651 GCF_040607415.1 Micromonospora sp. NPDC005291 | reverse complement strand
GCGGACACGCAGAGACCCCGGGCAGGCGGACACGCAGAGACCCCGGGCAGGCGGACACGCAGAGACCCCGGGCAGGCGGACACGCAGAGACCCCGGGCAGGCGGACACGCAGAGACCCCGGTGCCGTACCCGGACACGGTGACGGCCGGTGCCCCGACGTACGACCGGTCGTCGCGACCGGTCCGGCCGGGGCGCCGGCCGTCTTCGTCACTTCAGCGCCGGGGCACCGGCAGCGGGCTCACTTCTTCCCGGCGGCCTTGCCGTCGCCGGAGTCGGAGGAGAGGGCGGCGATGAAGGCCTCCTGCGGCACCTCCACCCGGCCGACCATCTTCATCCGCTTCTTGCCTTCCTTCTGCTTCTCCAGCAGCTTGCGCTTACGGCTGATGTCACCGCCGTAGCACTTGGCGAGCACGTCCTTGCGGATCGCCCGGATCGTCTCGCGGGCGATGACCCGACTGCCGATGGCGGCCTGGATCGGCACCTCGAACTGCTGGCGCGGGATCAGGGTGCGCAACTTGGCGGCGATGGTCACGCCGTAGTTGTACGCCTTGTCCTTGTGCACGATGGCGCTGAACGCGTCCACCGGCTCGCCGTGCAGCAGGATGTCCACCTTCACCAGGTCGGACGCCTGCTCGTCGGAGGGCTCGTAATCGAGGGAGGCGTAACCCTTGGTACGGCTCTTCAACTGGTCGAAGAAGTCGTAGATGATCTCGGCGAGGGGCAGCGTGTAGCGCAACTCCACCCGGTCGGCGGAGAGGTAGTCCATGCCCAGCAGGGTGCCCCGCCGACCCTGGCACAGCTCCATCACCGCGCCCACGTAGTCGTTGGGCGTCAGGACGGTGGCCCGCACCACCGGCTCGTACACCTCGGCGATCTTGCCGGTCGGGTACTCGCTGGGGTTGGTGACGACGATCTCCTCGCCGTCGTCGGTGATCGCCCGGTAGACCACGTTCGGCGCCGTGGAGATCAGGTCGAGGTTGTACTCGCGCTCCAGCCGCTCCTGAATGATCTCCAGGTGGAGCAGGCCGAGGAAGCCGCAGCGGAAGCCGAAGCCGAGCGCGCCGGACGTCTCTGGCTCGTAGTCCAGCGCGGCGTCGTTGAGCTTGAGCTTGTCCAGTGCCTCACGCAGGTTGGGGTAGTCCGACCCGTCGATCGGGTAGAGGCCGGAGTAGACCATCGGCTTCGGGTCCTTGTAACCGCCCAAGGCCTCGGTCGCCGGCCGGCTGTTGATGGTGACCGTGTCACCGACCCGGGACTGCCGGACGTCCTTCACACCAGTGATCAGATAGCCGACCTCGCCGACGCCGAGCGCCTCGGCCTTCACCATCTCCGGCGAGATGACGCCGATCTCCAGCAGCTCGTGCACCGCCCCGGTGGACATCATCTTGATCCGGTCCCGGGCGCTGATCCGGCCGTCGATGACCCGTACGTAGGTGACGACACCGCGGTAGACGTCGTACACCGAGTCGAAGATCATCGCTCGGGCGGGCGCCGCGGCGTCGCCGACCGGCGGGATGAACTGCCGGACGATCTCGTCGAGCAGGTACGGAACGCCTTCGCCGGTCTTGCCGGAGACCCGGATGCAGTCGGCCGGGTCGCCGCCGATCAGGTGCGCCAACTCCTCGGCGTACTTCTCCGGCTGGGCGGCCGGCAGGTCGATCTTGTTGAGCACCGGGATGATGCGCAGGTCGTTCTCGAGCGCCAGGTAGAGGTTGGCCAGGGTCTGCGCCTCGATGCCCTGCGCGGCGTCGACCAGCAGCACGGCGCCCTCGCAGGCGGCCAGCGATCGGGACACCTCGTAGGTGAAGTCGACGTGACCAGGGGTGTCGATCATGTTGAGCACCGCGTGCTCGCCGGCCCGCTCACCCTCGCGGATGGTCCACGGCATGCGGACGGCCTGGCTCTTGATGGTGATGCCGCGCTCGCGCTCGATGTCCATCTTGTCCAGGTACTGGGCGCGCATCTGCCGGGGGTCGACCACGCCGGTGAGCTGCAGCATCCGGTCGGCCAGGGTCGACTTTCCGTGGTCGATGTGGGCGATGATGCCGAAGTTCCGGAGGCGACCGGGTTCGGTGGCACCAGGAGCATTCGCGCCGGGATCGAGCTTCGGTGGCACAGCGGTCCGTTCTGGTCGGCTGACGTGAACAGGCCGGCGCGCCGCCGACCCCCTCTATGTTCCCACGCCGCCGGGGTACGTCCGCTGCGCGGGCGACGGATCAGCCCTGGGGCCCTCACTCCACTGGCGGCTCGACGAAGAGCGCGGCCAGCCGGGGCAGCCGACGACGCGCCTCCTCCTCGTCGTCGAAGTCCCAGAAGTCGTTGAGGTCCGGCGTCCGCACCGGATCCCGGTCCGCCGGCAACTCGGTCGCGGTGGCCTTGCGGTACGCGTCCCACGGCACCGACAGCATCCGCTCGGCGGAGAACTCCTCGCCACTGAGCGAGGCCGCCCGCACCTGGGGCAATTCGGCCAGCGAGTCCGGTTCGGCGACCGCGCGGGCGAAGACCGCCCGTCCCTGCGTCATCAGCCAGCCCCGGAAGTGCTCGAAGCCGTCCGCCGAGGCGCCACCGTTGATCAGGTACGCCGCACCCCACAGATCCGCCTTGTGCGAGGCCGCCAGCACCCGCGTCTGATGCCGGGCGTACCCGACGATGTCCTCCGGGTCACGCTCGGCGAGCAGCGCGACGGCCCGCGCGGCGACCGGGCCGGGCTCTCCCCCGCCGCCGGCCCGAGCCTGGTCGATCAGCTGCCAGAAGTCCTCGGTCCTCATGGCTTGGCAGTCTGGCAGTGTCGCCGTGCGTCGCGCACGTACCCCGGGGCAGCATGGTGGGGTGTCCCCTCCCATGCTGCCGCCGGTGCCGTACCACGCGAGCGCGCTGCGACCGTCGTGGCCGACGCTGCCGGCGGCGCTGCGGGCCGCGGTCGCCGAGCGGCTCGGCGCGCCGGTGGTCACCGCCCAGGTCGCGGGCGCGGGCTTCACCCGGGGCTTCGCCGCCGTGCTCGGCACCGCCGACGGTGGCCGGGCCTTCGTGAAGGCGGCATCCGCCGCCGAGCAACCGCACCTGGTCGACTGGTACGCCCGAGAGGCCGCGATCCTGGACCGGCTGCCGACCGACCTGCCGGCGCCCCGCCCCCGGTGGACCCTGTACGAAGCTGGCTGGTTCGTGCTCTGCACCGACGCCGTCGACGGCCACACCCCGCGCCTACCCTGGGTGCCCGCCGAGTTGGACGCCACCCTCGCCGGGTACGCCGACCTCGCCGCCGCCCTGGCCGAACCCCCGGTAGAGCTGACCGCACTCGGCCTGCCGCACCTGGCCGACCTGGCCCGGTCGGACATCCTCTGGTGGGAGGAGGTCGCCGCCGGTCGGGAGCCCACTCCGTCGCTGCCCGCACCGGTCCGGGGCCGACTCCCCGAGCTGGTGGCGCTGGAGTCCCGCCTCCCCCGATATGCCGCCGGCGCGACCGGCCTGATCCACGGCGACCTGCGGATCGACAACGTGCTGATCGACGCGGACGGTCGAGCCTGGTTCTGCGACTGGACCTGGGTCTGTTCCGGGCCGGCCTGGTTCGACCTGGCCGGCCTGCTGCTCACCGCGTACGCCAGCGGGCTGGACGCGGACCGGATCTTCGCCGCGCACCCGGCGACCGCGGGCGCACCCCCGGACGCGCTGGACGCGACCCTGGCGGCTTTGGCCGGGTACTACCTCACCGGCGCCGCTGCGGCACCGCCGACGGCCTCGCCGCACCTGCCCGCCCATCAGCGGTGGAGCGGCGAGCAGTCGCTCGACTGGTTGGCCCGCCGCCAGGGTTGGCGGTGACGCGGGCTGGCCCCCTGCCAGAGCTGGCGGTGACGGGCTGGCCCTCCGCCAAGGCTGATGGCGACCGGTCGGAACGGCCGGGTAATCTGGTCCCCGACGGGCCGGGTCCGTCCGCGCCATGGTCGAGCCGTTTTGGCTCGGCCGGGGCGACCTGATAGCCTGGCTCTTCGCGCAGCGATGACGCATGTTCGTCATCCCGCGCATAAGCTGACCAACCCGAGCTATCAAGACGAGGCTGTCGCGTGGCGAACATCAAGTCCCAGATCAAGCGCAACCGGCAGAACGAGAAGGCCCGGCTGCGCAACAAGTCGGTCAAGTCGTCGCTGAAGACCGCCGTCCGGAAGTTCAACGAGGCTGCTGAGGCCGGTGACGTCGAGAAGGCCACCGCGCTCATGCAGGACGCCTCGCGCAAGCTGGACAAGGCCGTCAGCAAGGGCGTGATCCACTCCAACCAGGCCGCGAACCGCAAGTCCGCGATCGCGAAGCGCGTGGTGGCGCTCTCCGTCTGACGACTTCACCGTCAGATTGATTCGGAAAGCCCCGGGCCTCGGTCCGGGGCTTCCGTATGTCCGCAGGTCGGCCGGTCGACGCTCAGTCTGACGGGTCGGAACGGCGGCTGGGCGGCACCGGTTCGGCAGTGATCACCACACCGGTGACGCTGTGCGAGATCCACTCCACCCGGGCTCGGCCGACCACCGGCTCCATCTGCCGGCGAAAACGGTCGCGTTCCTGCTCGGGCACGAGCGCGGCGGAACGGACCACGATCGCGGCCACCATGTCGTTGAGCTTGACCATCGCCGCCACCACGGCGGGCAGCACCAGCACCGCCCACCAGGTGACCAGCTCGGCGAGGGCGAGCAGCACCGCCAGGGCGATGGTGCCCTCGAAGAACAGGAAGCACAGCACCCCACCGGGGTTGACGAACCGCAGGCCGAGGAGTCGGGCGTAGAGCGGCCGGTAACGCTCCTCGTCGACTCCGATGGTGGCCCACGCCGGGCGGTTCGCCCCCGTCACCTGGCGCTGCCCTGCCGGGCCGCCGCGACCGAGAAGACCGCGCGTTCCAGGGCGTACGCCCGGTCGTCGGAGCCGCCCTTGACGGCCGCGTTGCACTCGGCGGCGACCTGCATGGCCCGGACCAGGCCCTCCGGTGTCCAGCCGCGTCCCTGTCGCTGCGCCCGCTCGATCTTCCAGGCGGGCATGCCGAGGCTGCTGGCGAGCTGGTACGGGTTGCCTCGCCCGGCCGACGCCACCCGTGCCACCGTGCGCACCCCGTCGGCCAGTGCGTCGGCGATGGGCACCGGGTCGACCCCGACGTGCAGGGCCCAGCGCAGCGCCTCCAGCGCCGCCGGCACGTCGCCGACCATGGTGGCGTCCGCCACGGTGAAGCCGGTCACCTCGACCCGGCCCCGGTAGTAACGGCTGACCGTGTCGGCGCCGATCCGCCCGTCGGTGTCGGCGATCAGTTGGGAACAGGCGGCGGCCAGCTCACGCAGGTCGTTGCCGACCGCCGCGATCAGCGCCTCGGCGGCGTCGTCCGTGCACTTCCCGCCAGCTCGACGGACCTCGTCGCGGACGAAGGCCACCCGGTCGCGGTGCCCCTTGAGCTTGGCCGCCGGGACCACCGTCGCGCCGGCCGCCCGCAACCCGTCGGCGAACGCCTTGCCCTTGGCAGCGCCCAGGTGCAGCACCAGGAGTTGGACCTCCGGGTCGGGGTTCTTCGCGTACGCCAGCAGCGCGGCGACCAGGTCTTTGCGGGCGTCCTGGCCGGAGCGCAGGATGAGCAGCCGTCGGCCGCCGAACAGCGAGGGGCTGAGCATCTCGGCGATCTCGCCGACGGTGAGCGCACCGGCCTGGTACTCGCGGACGTCCACCTCGGGGTCGACGCTGCGAACCTTCGCGACAGCTTCGGTGACCGCGCGCGTGGCGAGCAGCTCCTCGTCACCGAGGACGAGCAGAATGGGGGCGAGGCTGGCGGGGGTCACGCCGCCCATATTCGCACGGCCCGCGCCGGGATCGTGCCTGCTCATTCGCTACTTGGTCGGCGCAGCCTGCACTAGGCGCAAATCCCGACATTAATCCTATTTTGCCATTCAATTCGCAATTCACCCACTGATTCAGCCCCAACGCAGGGATGGCTCGACACCCGGCCGACCACCGCATGAAAGCCCCTCGCTTGATCCACACGAGATCAGCGATATCGCGCTGTCGAACCGCCAGTGATACCCCCACGTCGGCGATCCCAATTTGAAGTCCTCGTCGCGTTGCTCCGGCCTATCAGGGTTGTCGGCCCGCTGGCACGCCTCGCCGGGCCACCGCCAGGCCGTCGCTCGTCCGCACCGCCGCCAGGTCGCCGTCGGTGTCGGTGCGCAGCACCCGGGCGCCGCCCCTGCTCAGCCGGGCGAGCAGCCCCGGGTTCGGGTGCCCGTAGGTGTTGCCTGTGCCCACCGGTACGAGCGCGACTGCCGGCCGAACGGCGTCAAGGAAACCCGGGTCCTGGTACGCCGAACCATGGTGGGCGACCTTCAACACGTCCGCCCGTAACTGGCCGGGCGCCGCCCGCTCCACCATCGCGTGCTGCTCCTCGGTCTCCGCGTCGCCAGGCAGCAGGATCCGCACCCCGGCCACCGTGGCGCGCAGCACCAGCGAGTTGTTGTTCGGATCGGATCTCGTGCCGGCGAGCGGGTACGGCGGGCCGAGCACCAGCAGGTCGACTCCACCGATCGGATGTCGCGCACCGGCCACGGTGGTCAGCAGCGCAGCCCTGCCGGCGGTCGCCACCGCCCGGACCAGGTCCCGGCCGCTCTCCGGATCCGTTGATGACGGCATCAGCACGGCGCCCACCCGTCGTCCCCGGAACACGCCGGCCACCCCACCCACGTGGTCGGCGTGGAAGTGGCTGATCACCAGCAGCGGCACCTCCCGTACGCCGAGCCGACGCAGGCAGCCGTCCACCGCCGCAGGCTCCGGCCCGGCGTCCACCACCACCGCCCGCCCGGGGGTGACCGGCAACACCACGGCATCTCCCTGGCCCACCGCGCAGACCACCACCACCCAACCAGCGGGTGGCCAGCCGGAGGCCACCAGCCGGACCGGGAGAGCCCCCAGCAGCGCGCCGACACCAACCACCGCTACCAGCCGACGTACCAGTGGCCGGCGCACCGCGATCAGCAGCGCCACGGTCAACCCGGCCAGCAGCAGCGCCCCCAACGCCCCGCCCGGCCAGGGCAGGTTGCCGGCTGGCAGCCGAGCGCCCTGGTGGGCGATGACGACCAGCCACCAGGCCGGCCAACTCGCCAGCCACGCGGCGAACTCTGCGCCGGCCGGCCAGATCGGCGAGACCATGGCCGCTGCCACACCCAGCATGGTCGCTGGCGCGATGGCCGGCACCGCCAGCAGGTTGGCCGGCACCGCCACCAGGCTGACCGTGCCGGAGATCCCGGCGACGACCGGCCCGCAGGCCAGTTGCGCGGCCGCCGGCACGGCCAACGCCTCGGCCAGCCCTGCCGGCACGCCCCGCCGACGCAGCCCGTCCCGCATGCCGGGCGCGAGCAGCAGCAGACCACCGGTGGCCAGCACCGAGAGCGCGAACCCGGCGTCGCCGGCCAACTCCGGGTCGACCAGCACCAGCACGGTGACGGCGGCAGCCAGCGCGGGCAGTGCGGCCCGGGGACGACCGGCGGCCAGCGCGGCGAGCCCGATCGCCCCCATCGTGGCGGCCCGTACGACGCTCGGCGACGGGCGGACCAGGATGACGAAACCCACCAGCGCCACCCCGCAGAGCCCGACAGCGAGCCACGGGCCGGCCCGTGCCCACCGGGCCAGCAGCAACACCGCGCCCACCACAATTGCCACGTTGGACCCCGAAACGGCATTGAGATGCGTCATCCCGGTGGCCTGGAAATCCGCCTCGACGGCGGGTGGCAACCGGCTGGTGTCCCCCACGACCAGCCCTGGCAACAGCCCGCCCGGATCGTCGGGCAGCGGCGCACAGGCCCGTTGGAGGCCGGCCCGCAGCGTCCCGGCGGCACGCTGCGCCCAGGACGACACACCGTGCCGCTCCGGTGGACCGTTGGTGCTGAGCACCGCCGCGGTGAGGTCACCACCGCGCGGAACGCCGAGGCGTCCCTCGGCGGCGAGGCGCTGCCCGGGCAGCAGACCCTGCCAGGCCGGGTCGGTGGCCAGGACGAGCAGCCGCACCGACGCATGGATCCGACGGCCATCCGGGCCGGTGAGGCGAACCATCTCGGTCGGCACCAGCAGCATGCCCGGCCGGCCGGCGCTCCGGATCGGCCGCGGATCGTCCCGAACCACCAGGTCGGCGGTCACCAGAACGCGCTGCTCGGCCAGGGCGCGGATCGGCGGCGCGTCCCGGACGGCGAGCCGGGCTGCCGTGACCGCCCCTGCGCAGACCACACCGAGGCCGACCGCGACGGCGATCCAGCCGTAGCGGCGGACTGCGGCCCCGGGACGGCCGAGGCGACCGAGCAGGTGCAGGGCGCTGAGGGCCGTCAGGATGGCCGCCACCCCGGCCACCAGCAGGAGCGAGCGGCTGCCGATATGCAGGCCGGCGAGCGCCGTGAGCCAGGCGGCCACGGCCAGCCCGGCGAGCCGCAGATCCGGCGGCAAGGTCTGTTCCTGGGCAACGCTCATGCTCGCCGGCGACGGGTCCCCGGCGACGGGACGGCCGTTCACACCGTCACCAGGTCCTTGAGCTGCTCATACCGTGCGTCGCCGATCCCATCGACCTGGCGCAGGTCGCCGACGGCCTTGAACCCGCCGTGCTGGTCCCTGTGGCTGAGGATCCGCTGGGCGAGCACCGGCCCGACCCCGGGCAGCGCGTCGAGCTGCGCCAGCGTGGCGGTGTTGAGGTTCAGCGGCCCGGCGGCGGGTGCCGCCCCACCCGCCGCCGGCCCGGCCGCACCGCCCGGCACCGGCGGCGGCGTCACCCCGACCACGATCAGCTCGCCGTCGGTGACCTTGCGTGCCGGGTTGAGCAGCGCCACGTCGACCCCGGGGAGCGCACCACCGGCCGCCTGCACCGCGTCGGCGAGCCGGGACCCGGCCGGCAACCGCACCAGACCAGGCCTGCGAACCTTGCCCGCGACCGCCACCACCAAATCGCCGGGGCCGGACGCGCTGGGGTCGCCCACCGGATCGACCGGCGCGGCCTCGCTGACCAGCGGGGTGACCGGCTCCGACTGCGGCCGGGACCGCCAGGCCCAACCGGCCGCGCCCAACACGACCACCACGGCGACGACCGCCAGCGCCCGTACGCCACGCCGCCCGGGATCGAACGCCCCAGGCCCGGGCAGCCGCGAGGCCGCGCTGCCTTCCGCTGCGACGGGTACGCCCGCGCCCGGCTCGGTGAGCGGCACCCCGACCCGGGGCGGCAGCGCGCCCACCAGAGGTACGCCCACGAGCGGCACCCCTGCCGTGGGTGGCGGCACACCCAGCGGCGGGTCCGTCAGCCGGCGCAGGCGCTGGCGTACCTCTGTCTCCTCGTCGTGCGACACAGCGCGACGCTATGGCGACGGCCGGGACAGTGGGGTGTGGCGGCACCGCCCTGTGGACAACCCGCGCCACTGTGGACAACGCCCTGATCAAGCCCTGATCTGCTAAGGAAGACGGCCCGTGGTTCAGGAGTCCAGGCGGGCGAGGGCTCCATCCGCGGACCGCCCGAGGAGCGGTGATCCCTCTTACCCCGAGGGCGCTTTCGCCGTGGTCGAGTGCCGGTTGTGGCAGCAGAGCGTTTGGCCGGTCGCCGGCGTTGAGGCTGCTACAGGTACGGCCGTGTGATGATCTCGATCGCGTGCCCCGCCGGGTCCATGAAGTAGAAGCCCCGCCCACCGTGCTCGGTGTTGGTCTCCCCCTCGCGCTTCATCTGCGGGTCGGCCCAGTACGTGATGCCGCGCCCCTCGACGAACGCCAGACACCTCGGGAACAGCTCGTCGTCGACCAGGAACGCGTAGTGCTGCATCTGGATGTCCACCGGCGGCTCGGCGAACTGCAGTAGTACGCCCTCGTCCAGCTGGATGTTGACGAATGGCCCCCACGAGGGCGCCTCCGGCAGCTCGAACAGCTCCCGGTAGAACGCGGCCGAGGCGTGCTTGTCCTTGGTGGCGATGATGGTGTGGTTGAACGTGACTGTCATGCGTACCGTCTTCCCGGTCGATCCCATGACCCGACCGGAAGCCCCCAGCGTTCACCCAGCCACACCGATGACGAAGCCCCGAGGGCGCCGTCGCCCCGGATTCCGCGCGAGAGACGCGTGCGTCGCGTCGATCTCGGCGTGGTGGCTGAAGTAGCCAGAACCTCCGGGGGGTAGGCCCATCTGGGGCGCGGACGAACGCTAACACGGCGAGCCGGATCGGCTCACGCTCACACCAGCTACTCGCGGGCCTCCGGGTCGAGGCCGAGCACTGCCCGTCCCCCGTCCACCGGCAGCGTCACCCCGTTGATGAAGCTCGCCGCAGGCGACAGCAGGTACGCGACGGCCGATGCCACCTCGTCGGCCCGCCCGATCCGGCCCACCGGGTGCAGCCGGGTCAGCTCGGCGTCGATCCACTCGGCCTGGGTGGGATCCTGCGCGGCCAGGAAGTCGGTGTGCCGCTCGGTGGCGATGGAGCCGAGCGCGACGGCGTTGGCGCGGATACCGTGCCGCCCGTACTCGACCGCCAGCGCCCGGGTCAGCCCCTCAACGGCGGCCTTCGCCGTCGCGTACGGCAGGGCCCCCGACACGGGGCGGCGGGCCTGGTGCGACGAGACGTTGACGATCGCGCCGCCGGCGGAGCGGGCCAGGAACCGGCGGACGGCCACCGCGGCGCCCACCACGGCCGGGCGCAGGTTCAGCCCGATCAGGTCCAGCACCACGTCGGCCGACGCGGAGTGCAGCATGGCGTCGCGGAACACCGCCGCGTTGTTCACCCAGCCGGTCAGGGGCGCGGCGCGTTCGGCCAGCTCGGCGGCGTGTTCGGCCACCCGCTCGTCAGCGGCGTCGCCGACAACGGCGACGAGCCGGTCGGCGGCCGGGTGCCCGGCGAGCCAGTCGACCGCGTCCGCGTCGCGCTCCAGCACGACGACGGTGGCACCGGTCGCCACCAGGCGCTCCACCACGGCCCGCCCGACACCACGGCCGCCCCCGGTCACCACCACGCACGACGTGGGCACTGCTCAGCCCTCCGGTCGGCGGTGGACGACCACGCAGGCCAGGCCCGGGCCGGCGTGCGCGGCGACGACCGCGCCCGCCTCGGAGACGTACGTGTCGTGCAGCCGGTCACCGAGCCGCTCGGTCAGCGCGGCGAGCAGCACCTCGGCCCGTTGCGGCGCGGCCAGGTGGTGCACCCCGAGGTCCACGTCGTCGTCCCCGGCCGCCTCGACGGCCAGCTCGACGAGTCGGGCCACTCCCCGGCTGGCGGTACGGACCTTTTCCCGCAGCACGATCGCCCCGTCCGGCATGTGCATGATCGGCTTGACCGACAGGGCGGTGCCGAACAGTGCCTCGGCCGCGTTGATCCGGCCACCCCGGCGAAGGAACTCCAGCGTGTCGACGTAGAACCAGACGGTGGTCCGTTCGACGGCGGTGAGCGCCGCGTCGCGCACCCCGGACAGGTCGGCGCCACCAGCGGCGGCCGTGGCGGCCGCGATGGCCGGGAACCCCAGCCCCATGCCGGCCGAGCGGCTGTCCACGACCTCGACCCGGCCGTCCAGGTCGGCGGCGGCCAGGCGGGCGGCCTCGACCGTGCCGGACAGCGCGGCGGAGATGTGCACGGAGACGATCCCGTCGGCGCCGGCGTCGAGCAGTTGGCGGTACGTCCGGGCGAACTGCTCGGGCGCGGGGCGGGAGGTGGTCGCCGTGACCCGGCGACCACTCAGCGCCAGGGTGGCGTCGGCCGGCTGGGTCTCCACCCCCTCCAGCCCCTCCGCGCCGTTGAGCACGACGGTCAACGGGACGACGGTCAGCCGGTGTGCCTGCACCAGCTCGGGCGGAAGATAGGCGGTGGAGTCGATGACGACCGCGACTGGCATGCCCGGCACGCTAGCCGATCGAGGCCCCGAACGCCGAAGCGCGAGTGCACCGAGCCGGGACGAGCGCCGTGCTCAGACGGCGTCGACGGTGATCGGGGCGGTGATCAGGCCGACGTTGTGGGCCCGTAACTGCCAACCCCGGACGTCGTCGTGGCGCAGCTCGGTCCAGTGACAGTTGGCCAGGGAGCCGATGCTGCGCAGCACGCTGGACTCCCAGCCGAGCAGGTGACCGACGCCCTGCCGGGAGCCGCCACCGTGGGTGGCGATCACCACAGTGCCGCCGGGTGCCGTGTCAGCGGCCTCCAGTAGCGCGGCGGCCACCCGCTCGCCGAGGTCGTGCAGCGGTTCCAGGTCGGCGCCCGGGGCGGGGTCGCCGGCCCGCCAGCGGGCGTACTCCTCCGGGAAGCGCTCGGCGACCTCGGTGAGGTGCAGACCCTGCCACTGGCCGAAGTGCCGCTCGCGCAGCCGGGCGTCGGTGCGTACCGGCAGCCCCGTCAACGCGGCGAGCGCGGCGGCGGTCTCCGCTGCGCGGCTCAGGTCGCTGGCCACGATGGCGTCGGGCCGCAGCGCCGCGAGCAGCGGGGCGGCGGCGCGGGCCTGGTCGCGACCCAGCGCGTTGAGGGGTACGTCGGTCTGCCCCTGGACGCGGTTGGCGGCGTTCCAGTCGGTGTTGCCGTGCCGCCAGACGATCAGTCGGGTCATTCGGCTGCGGCGGGCCCGCTGGCGTCGGCCTCGACCAGGTCCCGGTCGACGAACGGGATGGTGGGGCAGTCCTTCCAGAGGCGGTCGAGCCCGTAGAACTCGCGCTCCTCGGTGTGCTGGACGTGCACCACGATGTCGACGTAGTCGAGCAGCACCCAGCGGCCACCCCGCTCGCCCTCGCGCCGCACCGGCTTGGCCTTCTCCGGTAGCTCCAGCAGGCTCTCCTCGATGGCGTCGACGATGGCCAGCACCTGACGCTCGTTGGGGGCCGCAGCGAGCACGAACGCGTCGGTGATGGCGAGCTGGTCGCCGACGTCGATGATCGCGATGTCCTGCGCCTTCTTGTCGGCGGCGGCCTGGGCGGCCGCGATAGCCAGCTCGTGAGCGCGTTCGGAAACTGTCACCGTTCTCCTTCGATCAAGCGTGCGATCCTCCAAGCGTCTCATACCCGCCGACGCCTCGACCGGTCAGTTCTGGTCGGTTAGGCGCACAGACAGGGCCATACCGGGCGTGGTCAGCGTTGATAGAGGCTCCGCTTGGCGATGTACTGCACCACACCGTCGGGCACCAGGTACCAGACTGGCTCACCCCGGGCGACCCGGGCGCGGCAGTCGGTCGACGAGATGGACATCGCGGGCACCTGGATCAGGCTGACGGTGTCGGCCGGAAGGTGCTTGTCGGTCAGCGGGAAGCCGGGCCGGGTCACCCCGATGAAGTGGGCCAGCTCGAAGATCTCGTCCAGGTCCTTCCAGGACAGGATGCGTTGCAGCGCGTCCGCGCCGGTGATGAAGAACAGCTGCACCTTGGGGCCGTACTCAGCTTGGAGGTCGCGCAGGGTGTCGACCGTGAAGGTCGGCCCGCTGCGATCGATGTCGACCCGGCTGACCTGGAAGCGGGGGTTGGAGGCGGTGGCGATGACCGTCATGAGGTACCGGTCCTCGGCAGGGCTCACCGGCTCGTCGGCCTTCTGCCACGGCTGCCCGGTGGGGACGAAGACCACCTCGTCCAGGCCGAACCGGTCCGCTACCTCGCTGGCCGCGACGAGGTGCCCGTGGTGGATCGGGTCGAAGGTGCCACCCATGATCCCGATCCGCCGGATATCTTCCTCCACCCCGTGATCGTAGGCCGGACGTCGCGGCGCACCGTTGGGGCCCGGTCCAGGGGTCGCGTTCCGGGCACCCGTGGCCATATACTCGTAGACAAGTAATCGGATACAAGGAATAGGAGGACGTCGTGCCGAAGCGGCGCAAGGTCGGCAACCTGCTGGCGCTGGCCGTGCTGTCCGCCCTGGTCCAGCGGCCCATGCACCCGTACGAGATCGCCACCACACTGCGCACCTGGGGCAAGGACCAGGACATGGAGGTCAAGTGGGGGTCCTTCTACACGGTGATCCGCAACATGGACAAACACCACATGATCGAGGCCGTGGAGAGCCTCCGTGAAGGCCGACGCCCGGAACGCACCGTCTACCGGATCACCGACGCCGGGCGGGCCGAGCTGGTCGACTGGGCCCGCGAGCTGGTCTCCACCCCGATGCCCGAGCATCCCCGCTTCCGCGCCGGCCTGTCCGTGCTCGCCGCACTGCATCCCGACGAGGCCACCGACCTGCTGCGGCGGCGCCTCAACCTGCTGGAGGACGCGATCCGCCAGGACCGCGAAACGCTCGACGCGTACCTGCGGGAGATCCCGCGGCTGTTCCTGGTGGAGTCGGAGTACGACCTGGCCATGCGAGCCGCCGAGGCGGCCTGGCTGCGGGCGCTGCTCGCCGAGCTGACCTCGGGCAGCTACCCAGGGCTCGCCATGTGGCGGGCCTTCCACGAGACCGGCGAGATGCCGGCGGAGCTGACCGAGCTGGCACAGAGGACCAGCACGCCGGACCCCAGCACTCCCGACTGACGGACGGCCCCGGCGGGGTGCGCCAACACCCCGCCGGAGCCCTTACCTCGAACCGACACCTGGAAAGGCACCCGGCCCGAAGCGGCAACACGAGGATAACCGGGTTCCCTCCCAGGTCGGTTCGCCCGCGCACGCACCGACGACACCCAGGGAGAGAGCATGACCACGGTACGAACCGCGATCGTCATCGGCGGCGGCATCGCCGGGCCGGTGACAGCACTCGCGCTGCGCCGCGCCGGCATCACCGCCACCGTCCACGAGGCGTACCCCGCCGCCACCAGCGGCATCGGCGGCACCCTCGCCCTCGCGCCCAACGGGGTGGCGGCGCTGCGCACGGTCGGCGCGGACGAGGCGGTGACGGCGATCGCCACCCCGATCGAGCGCAGCGTCATGGCCGTCGGCCGACGCCGCATCGACCTGCCCACGCTGGCCGGAGTGCCACCGCTGCGCGTGGTGCACCGAGCCGAGCTGCACCGGGTGCTGCACGACCGGGCGGCCGCCGAGGGCGTCCCGTTCGCGTACGGCAAGCGGCTGGTCGACGCCGAGCAGACCGAGAGTGGCGTGACCGCCCGGTTCGAGGACGGCAGCACCGCCACCGCCGACATCCTGATCGGCGCGGACGGCATCCGGTCGACGGTCCGGGGCCTCATCGACCCGGCCGCGCCCGGCCCCCGGTTCACCGGGCTGCTCAGCTTCGAGGCGGTGGCCCGACATGAGGTGGACGTCGAGCCCGGCACGATGACCTTCGCGTTCGGCCGACGCGGCTACTACCTCTACTGGCCGGAGCCCGGCGGCGGCACCCGGTGGGGGGCCAACCTGCCACAGCAGCGGCCGATGAGCATGGTCGAGGCCCGCGCGGTGCCGGCTGCGCAGTGGCTGGAGACGCTGCGCGCCAGCTACGGCGACGACGACCCGGGGCGGGAGCTGATGGCGACCAGCAACGCCGACGAATTGCAGGTGGTCGGGTCGCTGCAGATCATGCCGCCCGTGCCGCACTGGCACCGGGGCCGGATGGTGCTGGTCGGCGACGCGGTGCACGCACCGTCGAACAGCTCCGGGCAGGGCGCGTCGCTGGCCATCGAGAGCGCCGTGCAGCTCGCCCGCTGCCTGCGCGACCTGCCGGACGTGACCTCGGCGTTCGCCGCGTACGAGCGGCTGCGCCGCGCCCGGGTGGAGAAGGTCGCCGCCCGCGCGGCACGGATCAACCACGCCAAGGCGCCGGGGGCGGTCGCCCGGACGCTGATGCCGCTGCTGATGCCCCTGCTGACGCGTACCGCGATGAACCCGGAGAAGACGGTCGCCCACGAGCAGCGCTACGTCATCGACTGGGACGCTCCGGTTACGGCGGAGCCCGCGCTGCGCTGAACCCGGGCGCGGGGTGGCCCGCCAGCCACCCCGCGCCCGACCGGCCCTCAGGCCGCCGCGGCGGCCACCGCCGTCCGGGCGACCAGCGCGCGGCGCAGGTCGTCGTCGGCGTCGATGACCACCCGGCGCAGGCCGGGGGTCAGGTCGTCGCGGGCCAGCAGCGCCGCGGCCGCCTCCCGGGTCGGCTGTGCCACGGCGTAGCGGGGGAACGCCAGGGCCGCCACCCGGTCGGCCGTCCACGGGGTACGCCGACGCGCGGCGGCCGGCATGTCCGCGAAGTACCGCTCGACGTACGCGGCGGTCAGCTCGGCCTGTTCGGGTTGCCAGAACCCCTCGGCGGTCGCCTCCAGCAGCCGGCTGGACAGCTCGGTGTCCCCCACGATGATCTCCCATGCTGCCTGCTTCGCGGCCGGGTCGGGCAGGGCGGCCCGGCAGCGGGCGGCCCGCTCCGCGCCCGTGGAGCTGTTGTCGGCAGCCGCCTCGATGGCGATCTCCGCCTCGCCGGCCGCGCCCAGCACCACCAGTCGGCGCAGCACCGCCCAGCGCAGCTCCGCGTCGACCTTCAGCCCGGCCGGTACGTCCCGGCCGGCGAGCCAGCCGACGAGCAGGTCGGCGTCGGTGGTCGCGGCGATCCAGCCCCGTGCGGCGGCGAGCTGCAACGACTCCCCCGTTGGCGCACCGTCGAGCAACTGCTGGCATGCCCCGGCGACCCGGGCCAGCGCCGCGGACCGGGTCAGCGGGTCGAGGTAGCGGTCGACCAGGGAACGGCTGAGGGTGAGCACGTCCTCCGCGATGATCACCTCGGTCTCGGCGGGCAGCGCGGCGACCATCAGGTCGACCACGCCGGTGACGGGACGCTCCCCGTCGGTCGCCGCGTCCAGTGCCTCGCCCCAGAGGACCGCCCGGGTGAGGGGGTCGGCCAGCCCGGGCAGCACCAGCGGGACGGCGTCCGCCGACACCGGGTCGAGGCGCACCTTGGCGAAGGTGAGATCACCGTCGTTGAGCAGCAGCAGCTGGGCCGCCGGCGCGCCGGTCAGCTCACCCAGCACGGTCCGGCCACCGTCGGCGGTCGGGTCGAGGTCCACCTCGTCGCGCTGCACGGTGCCGTCCACCGAGTAACGGCCCACGCCGATCCGGTGCGGGCGCAGCACCGGGTACGCCTCCGGCGCGGTCTGCACCACGGCCACCTCGGTGTAGCTGCCGTCGGCGTCGACGGCGACCTCGACGCGCAGCGTGTTGACCTGCGGCCGGCGCAACCACACATCGGCCCAGCCGGACAGGTCCCGGCCGCTCGCGGTGGTGAGACTGGCCAACAGGTCGGCGAGGGTGGCGTTGCCGAAGCGGTGTGCGGCGAAGTGCGCGTTCAGGCCGGCGAGGAACGCGTCGTCACCGAGCCACGCGACCAGCTGCCGCAGCACGCTGGCCCCCTTGGCGTACGAGATGCCGTCGAAGTTGAGCAGGCCCTCGTCGGCGTCGGCCACCTCCTTCGGGGCGACCGGGTGGGTGGAGGGGCGCTGGTCGGCGGCGTAGCCCCAGGCCTTGCGACGCATGGCGAAGGTGGTCCACGCCTGGTCGAAGCGGGTCGCCTCGGCGGTGACCCGGGTGCCCAGATATTCGGCGAAGGACTCGTTCAACCACAGGTCGTCCCACCACCGCATGGTGACCAGGTCGCCGAACCACATGTGCGCCATCTCGTGGGCGATGGTGGTGGCCCGAAGCTCACGCTGGGTGTCGGTGACCGCCGAGCGGAACACGTAGTCGTCGCGGAAGGTCACGAGGCCCGGGTTCTCCATCGCGCCGGCGTTGAATTCAGGCACGAACGCCTGGTCGTACTTGCCGAACGGGTAGCGCTCGGTGAAGAGCTGGTGGAACCGGTCCAGGCACTGCCGGGTGATGGTGAAGATCTCGTCGGCGTCGGCGTCCAGGTGCTCGGCGAGCGACCGGCGGCAGTAGATGCCCAGCGGCACGCCGTCGTGCTCGGACCGCCGCACGTGGTACGGCCCGGCGATCAGTGAGAAGAAGTAGGTCGCCAGCGGCGCGGTCGGGGCGAATTCCCAGCGACCGGGAGCGGGGTTGGCGGCCACCTCGGCGTTGCTGGCGACCGTCCAGTCCGCTGGAGCGCTGACCGCGAGGGTGAACGACGCCTTCAGGTCGGGCTGGTCGAAGGCTGCGAAGATGCGCTGCACGCTGTCGAGGAAGGTCATTGCGTAGAGGTAGGTCTCACCGTCGGCCGGGTCGACGAAGCGGTGCATCCCCTCCCCAGTCTTGGAGTACGCCATCTCCGCCTCGACGACCAGCGTGTTCGCCGCGGCCAGGTCACTCAGCGGCAGCCGGTTGTCGGTCAGCAGGGCGGGGTCGAGGTCGCGGTCGTTGAGGCGTACACCCAGCAGTGTGGCGGGCTTGACCTCGGCGAAGGTCGAGGCGCCGGGGGTCGCCCGGAACCGGATCTCGACGCGCGAGTGGAACAGCTCCGTGCCATCGGTCAGGTCGAGGTCCACCTGATAGGACTCGACAGTAATCGCCGCGCCACGCGCGGTCGCCTCTACACGGGTCAGGCTCGGCATCCGCTTATCCTGCCCGATGGGGATCGGCACCCGGTCACCACACGACCCTCGGCACTGGAGGAAAGAACCATGGCGCAGCACCCCAAGGGCGACTTCGACCTCTCTCGGGCGGTCTGGCAGCGGGCCGAGGGGGACACCTCCGACAGCGCCGTTGAGGTCGCCTTCGTCGACGATCTGATCGGGATGCGCAACTCGGCCGAGCCGGCGGGGCCGGTGCTGGTCTTCACCCAGGCCGAGTGGGACGCGTTCGTGGCCGGCGCGCAGGACGGCGAGTTCGACCTGGACTGACCGTCGGACGGCGCAGCCCGCGAGCCTGATGACTCTGGGGCATCGTGATACCGCAGAGTCATCACGCTCCGGCCGGGCGGCTGCCCGACCCCTGGGGGACAGCTCGGTCAGCCGTCACCCCAGCCGAGGCCACCGGGGCCCGGGGCGTGGTGGAAGCCGGGGTGGTCGGCCACGTCGACGCAGCGTTCTCCGTCCGGGCCGACCGCCCCGCAGAACAACCGCTCGGCCCGGTGCCAGGCGTCGGCCGGCGACAGGGCCGCCGCACCGAGCGCCACCTCCGGGCGGAGCAGGTTCAGCGCCTCCGCGTACGCCACTGCCTGCTCGCGGGCGTCGGCCACATCCCGCGCGGTGAAGCCCAGGTGCACGGTGAAGAACCGGTGCGGCCGGGTGGGTCGCCGGGGCGGCCCGATCAATGACCGCGCGTCACGGCCTCCTCCCAGTGCCCCGACGGCCCGCCGCTGCCGCCAGAACGGTGATCTGTTGTCTCGCATCCGCCCTCCCCGTGGTTGCCCCACCAGCAGCAAACCAGGTTCCGACGCCCCTGGGAGGGGCCAGCCGGCGCGGCGTCGGCTCGGGGATTCAGCCGCGGTGACAGGGGTACACGCAGCCGGCCGGCGGTGACCGGCCGCACCTGCGTGTGAGGAGACCCGATGGCGACCATGCCGGCCGACCGCAGCCCGGACAGCACCCTCGCGTTGCTCCGCGCCGGCTACCGGTTCATCGGCGAACGCTGCGAGCGGTACGGCAGTGACGTCTTCCAGACCCGGATCCTGCTCACCCCGACCATCTGCCTCCGCGGCCGGCCGGCGGCGGTGCTGTTCTACGACAACGAACGCTTCCAACGGGGAAACGCGATGCCGTTGCGGGTGCAGCGGACCCTCACCGGTCGGGGCGGCGTGCAGGGGCTGGACGGGCCGGAGCACTCCGACCGCAAGGCCATGTTCATGTCGATCATGACGCCGACCGCCATCCGGCAGCTCGGCCAGCTCTTCGACGACGAGTGGCAGGCCCGGCTCGCCGCCTGGGAGGCCGCCGGGCCGGTGGTTCTCTACGACGAGCTGGGCCGGCTGCTGACCCGGGTGGTCTGCGCCTGGGCCGGGGTGCCCCTGCCCGCGTCACAGGTCGACCGCCGCGCCGTCGAGCTGCACGCCATGATCGAGGCCCCGGCGGTGGTCGGCCCCCGGCACTGGCGGGGTCGGCTCGCCCGGCACCGCGCCGAACGCTGGCTCGCCGACCTCATCGAGCGGACCCGGGTCGGCCTCCATCCGGCGCCGGCCGGCAGTGCCCTGGCCGTGATCGCCGAGTACCGGGACGAGCGCGGCATGCTCCTCCCCCGGCGGATCGCGGCGGTGGAACTGCTCAACGTGCTGCGGCCGGTGGTCGCCGTGGACCAGTACATCGCCTTCGCCGCGCTCGCCCTGCACGACCATCCCGCCTGGCGGCAGCGGGTCCGCGACGACGACGAGGCCACCGAGCACTTCGTCCAGGAGGTACGCCGCTACTACCCGTTCTTTCCGATCGCGGCGGCCCGGGTCCGGCGTTCCTTCGACTGGCAGGGCCACCACTTCCCCCGGGGCCGGCGGGTGCTGCTCGACCTCTACGGCACCAACCACCACCCGACACTCTGGCCACAACCGGAGCTGTTCCGCCCGGAGCGGTTCGCCGGCCGCCACGTGGACCCTTTCGAGCTGATCCCGCAGGGCGGCGGTGACCACTGGGCCGGGCACCGCTGCGCGGGCGAATGGATCACCATCGACCTGATGAAACGGGCGGTCGCCAACCTGACCAGCACCATGCGATACGACATCCCCGCCCAGAACCTGGCCCTGGACCTGCACCGGATGCCCGCGCTGCCGCCCATCGGCCCGACCCTCACCAACATCCGCCGTACCGCCTGACCCACCTGCCGATCATTCGGGCGACCGTAGCGAGGCGGGTGCGGTGCCGACGGCGAGCTACCGGCGACATTTCCGTCCCGCCCAGGAGGCAGCAATGTCCTTGGCCAGCCCCACCGGTGACGCCCGCCGCGCGCCGCGCCGGTGGGATGTCGGACACGACGGTGCCAGCACGTCGCCGGCCCGCCTGCCGATGACGTACGTGCTGCCGCTGCGCTGGCACACCGACACCGGCCTGGCCGAGCTGACCCGCTACCTGCGCTGGTTGGCTGACAGGGTCGAGGTGCTCGTGGTCGACGGCTCGGCACCGGAACTCTTCGCGCGGCACGCCGAGGCGTGGCGAGGGCTGATCCGGCACCTCCCACCCGACCCCGCCGGGCGCGGGCTCAACGGCAAGGTGATCGGCGTGCTCACCGGCGTCCGCGCGGCGGGCCACGAGCACGTGGTGATCGCCGACGACGACATCAGGTACGACGGGGCCGGGCTGACCGCTGTGCACCGGCTGCTGGGCCGGGTCGATCTGGTACGACCGCAGAACTACTTCGACCCGCTGCCCTGGCACGCCTGGTGGGACACCGGCCGGACGCTGCTCAACCGGGCCCTCGGCGCGGACTACCCGGGCACCCTCGCCGTGCGTCGTAGCACCTTCCTCGCCATGGGCGGGTACGACCCGGACGTGCTCTTCGAGAACCTGGAGCTGATTCGCACCATGCGCGCGTACGACGGCACCGAGGCCGCGCCGGCCTGGCTGTACGTACGCCGACTGCCTCCGAATGCCGCCCACTTCCGCGGCCAACGTGTCCGTCAGGCGTACGACGATCTGGCCCAGCCGGCCCGCCTGCTGACCGCGCTCGCGGTGCTGCCGGCGCTGGCCGCGGCGGTCGCGGCCCGGCGGCCCGCGCTGGTGCTGGTCGCGGCGGCCGGCACCGTCGCCCTTGCCGAGCTGGGGCGCCGTCGCGCTGGCGGCACTGCGGTCTTCCCGCCGGCAACGGCGCTGGCGGCCCCGGTCTGGCTGCTGGAGCGCGGTGTGTGCGGCTGGCTCGCGGTCGCCCAGAGGTTCCTGCTCGGCGGCGTCCGCTACGGCGACACCCGAATCACCCGAGCCGCCCACCAGACCCACACCCTGCGAACCCGCCCCCGCTAGTCCCTCCCGCGATCTTGCGCTTCCGGTCTGGACACAACGGTTACCGGCCGGCAAGAGTCAGACCGAAACTGCAAGATCGCAGTACGGAAACGCGACAGCTCGCGGACACCGAGGTGTCCGCGAGCTGTCGCGACTGCGATGCGGCGAGGTCAGGAGCTGACCTGGTGCCGGGACTGCTGGGCCTGGTCCCTGACGTCCTGCGCGGCGGACTTGGTGTCGCCCTTGACGGTGTCCACGGCGCCCTGGGCGGTGGACTTCACCGACTCGGCGGCGTGCTGAGCCGGCTCGCGCAGCTCCTCCTTGAGCTCGCTGGCCACCTCGCCCAGCTTCTCCTTCACCACCCCGCTGTGCTCGCTGACCTTCTCCTTGATCTGGGTCGCGGCCTCCTGCTCACGGCGAGAAGCCGGGATCAGCGACGAGGCCAGCCAGCCGACCCCGAACGCGATCAGACCGGCGGCGAGAGGGTTGCCCTGGGACTTCTGCCGGATCACCCGCGGCGCGCTGTGGGCGGCGTCGCTGACGGTAGAGGCCGCCGACTGCGCGGCGTCGCTGACGCTGGAGGCCGCCGAGGAGGCGCGGTCGCCCACCGAGTGGGCGGCGTGGCCGGTGCCGTGGCCGAGGTCAGACGCGGTTCCCATGACCTTGTCCCTCACATTCTGCAGAGCGGAACGGGCCCGCTGCTTGCGGTCGTCGACGATGCGGCTGGGGTTGACCTTGTACGCCAACGCGTCCACATCGGAGCTGAGGCTGTTACGGGTGGCTTCGATCTCCCGGCGGATCTGATCGGGATCGGTGCTCATCGGGTGACTCCCTCCGGGTGCGGCTTGAGCGCGTCGGGGATCCGCTGCACGCTGTCGTTGGTCTGCTTGAGCCCGCGTACGTGCTGGGCGTTCTTCTTGGCCATGGAGTAGAGGACCGCGGCGACCACGGCCCAGATCACGGCCACGATCAGCGCGGCCAGGCCGGAGTCCATGACGTTGTCCAGGAACTGCCACACGGCGATGGACACGAAGAGCGCCACCATGTAGCCGCCGAAGCCGGCGCCGCCGAAGAGCCCGGCAGCCTTGCCGGCCTTCTTGCCCTCCTGGCGGATCTCGGCCTTGGCCAGCTCGACCTCCTGGCGCATCAGCGTCGACATGTCGGTGGTGACCTGGCGCAGCAGCTCACCAATGGAGCTGCCCTTCACCTCCGCCGCGGTGTGCGGTGCACCCGCGTCGGGGTGGTAACCGGAGTCCAGACCGGACCCCTGCGTCGGCATGCTCATGCCGTCGCCTCCCTTCGGATGGCTCGGTGGGTCACGGGCGGGTGGTGCCGCTGGACGGCACGCCCGGCAGCGGGTCGGTCTGGGTCACCGGCGGCAACGGCTGGGCGGTGCCGGTCTGCTCCGGGTAGTCGCCCCGCCTCGGGTCGGCGTAGTCGCCGGGCATCGGGTCGGCGTACCCACCGGGCGTCGGCTCGGTGTACGTGCCGGGGGTCGGGTCGAGGTAGCCGGCCGCCGGGACAGTGTCCGGCGCCACGCGGGGCGCCGGCGTCGGGATCACGGCGGTCTGCTCGGGGTCGTAAGCCCCAGCGCCGCGGTAGGCCGAGGACCCGTTGCCCGAGTCGTCGCCAGCCGCGGAGATGCCGCGGGTCAGCCGGCCAGCCAGTACGCCGAGAACCGCCGCGCCAACCAGGAAGGTGCCCGGGTTGCGTCGCGCGTAGTCGCGTACCTCGGTGATCAGGTCGCCGGGCTCGCGCGCCTCGAGCCAGCCGGCCACGCCGTGCACCCGGTCGGCGGCCTGGCGGGCCATCTCGCTCACCGGGCCGGCCTGGCCACCCTGCTCGGCCATCGAGCGCATCTCGTCGGCCAGCGAGCGCAGCCCACCGGCGGCCCGGCGCTGCTGCTCACCGGTCTGGCTGGCGAGCTGGGTGCGGGCCTCGCCGTACAGGTTGCGGGCCTGCCGGGCAGCCTCACGGCCGACCTCGGTGCCCTGCTCCTTGGCGGTCTGGGCGACCGCACCGCCGGCGTTGGCGGCCTCTGAACCGACCTGGCGCGCCTGGTCGCGGACGCCACCGCCGTTGGTCGACTCCTGCCCGTAGGTGGAAGACGTAGGTGAAAGATCGTAAGTCATGATTTCCCTTCCGCTCGGAAAGTCGTCGCGGTTGTGCTGGGGGGATGCGGCTGCGTTGCCGCGGCCGCTGGCTATTGACCTACCCTGCGTTTTGCCTTCCATACCTCTTCCCGCATTTCTCTGCGCGGCCGGCTGGATCGACTTCAAAATGAAGGATCGCCGGGCTGCGTCACGTCGCCGCTGCGGACAGTGAGATTCGCGAGGCTGGCAGATCCACGGAGGGGGCAGCGATGGCACGAGACGTGCGAGGTGGCCGACCGGCCGGGCCCCGACCCCGGGTCCAACTGGCCGCGTTGGTCGTGGCCGGGGCCTTCCTGCTGATCGGCGTCCTCGGCTTCATCCCCGGCATCACCACCAACTACGACGAGCTGAGGTTCGCCGGACACCACTCGGACGCCCGGCTGCTCGGGCTGTTCCAGGTGTCGGTCCTGCACAACGCGGTGCACCTGCTGTTCGGGCTGGCCGGCTTGGTGCTGGCCCGGAGCCTCGCCGGCGCCCGACTCTTCCTGGCCGGCGGGGGCGCCATCTACCTCGCCCTCTGGCTGTACGGCCTGGGGATCGAGGCCATCGACGCTGAGGGCGGGGCGAACATCCTGCCGGTCAACGACGCCGACAACTGGCTGCACCTAGCGCTCGGCTTCGGGATGATCGCGCTCGGGCTGCTGCTGTCGAACCAGGCGGGCACCGGAGGTCGCCTGGACAATCCCGCCGACCGGCACTGACCTGGCGGTCCAGGGGTTTCGCGGTCCAGCCTGCGGGGGTACCCGATCCGCGAGGGAGGTGCGACATGCCTCGTTGGCTACGCAACAACGCGCTGGCCGTCGCCATGCTGGGCGCGTTCCTGGTCTTCCTGGTGTTGCAGAGCGTCTTCGGCTGGCAGACCCACAACGAGGAACTGACCGAGTTCGGGGCCGCACCGCTGAGTTGGCCGGCGTACCTGACCACCGGGCACTTCGTCGAGGCGGTCTTCGAGAACTGGGAGTCGGAGTTCCTCCAGATGGGCGGGTACGTGCTGCTCACCGCGTACCTGGTGCAGCGCGGCTCGGCCGAGTCGAAGCC
Organism: Micromonospora sp. NPDC005291; assembly: GCF_040607415.1. Taxonomy (NCBI): domain Bacteria; kingdom Bacillati; phylum Actinomycetota; class Actinomycetes; order Micromonosporales; family Micromonosporaceae; genus Micromonospora; species Micromonospora sp. NPDC005291. The sequence continues at coordinate 29,786 of NZ_JBEXGR010000027.1, read as the reverse complement.
GGTGACCGTCGCGCACGCCACCACCGGCGCCTGAGCGCCGCCGCCAGCCGTCAGGCCGCGACGGGCAACCGCTTGGCGAAACAGACGCTGTACGGGTTGTCCACGTACTCGCCGTAGACCGGGATGCGGTCGTAGCCACACGAGGAGTACAGCCCGATCGCCGCTGGCAGGTAGGTGCCAGTCTCCAGGCAGACCACCGAGTGCCCCTGCCCGAACGCACACTCTTCCAGCGCGGCCAGCAACTGACGGGCGATGCCCCGCCCCCGGTACGCGGGCCGGACGTACATCCGCTTGACCTCGCCGGTCTCGGCATCGATCGACTGGAGCCCTCCGCAGGCGACCGCCCGACCGTTCACCACCACCGCCAGGTAGCGGACGTCGTCGTGCGGGACGAAGACCTGCCCATCCAACCCGCCATCAGCGTCGCGCAGCTCACGCTGCTGCGCGATGATCAGGGCGGCGATCTCCGGATCGACGGCGGGCCGGGACTCGATCAGCATCACCCCACGCTAGGACAGGTGGATTTCGCGAAGGTTTCTGGAAATCAACCCGATCACGGAGCGCAACGGACTACTCGGCGTCGTCCTCGTCGTCGAGATCGTCAAGGTCGTCGAGGTCGTCGGACGCGTCCGCGCCCACCTCGTCCGCCGACCGCACACGGCGGGCCTTCCGGGCGGCGAGCCGGTCCGACGCAGAGGCCCGGTTCGACTTCTCCTCCAAGCGGACGTCGGTGCCCCGGTTGCCGGGTACGAAGTCCGCGCCGGCGTAGAGCGTCGGCCGCCAGTCGAACTCCCGCGCACCGATCCGGACCAGGTCACCGGGCTTCGCGCCGGCCTTGGCCAGCTTGTCCTCCACCCCGAGCCGGGCCAGCCGGTCGGCCAGGTAGCCGACCGCCTCGTCGTTGTCGAAGTTGGTCTGCTTGACCCAGCGCTCCGGCCGGACACCGAGAACGGTGAACGAGCCGTCCGTCTCGGCCGTGATGGTGAAGCCGGCGTCGTCCACGGCCATCGGACGGATCACGATCCGGGTCGGGTCGGCGGGCGGCGCGGCCTTCCGCTCCGCCTCGACCAGCTCGGCCATCGCGTAGGTCAGCTCCTTGAGCCCCTCCCGGGTGGCCGCGGAGACCTCGAACACCCGATAGCCGCGCTCCTCCAGGTCGGGGCGCACGATCTCGGCGAGGTCCCGGCCGTCCGGCACGTCGACCTTGTTCACGGCCACCAACCGGGGCCGCTCGGAGAGCCCGGCGCCGTACTCAGCCAGCTCGGCCTCGATCGTCTCGATGTCGGCGACCGGGTCACGGCCGGGCTCCAGGGTCGCGGAGTCGATGACGTGCACCAGCACCGCGCAGCGCTCGATGTGCCGCAGGAACTCCAGGCCCAGCCCCTTGCCAGTGGCCGCGCCGGGAATCAGGCCCGGCACGTCGGCAACGGTGAAGGTGTGGTTGTCCATCCGTACCACGCCGAGGTTGGGCACCAGCGTGGTGAACGGGTAGTCCGCGATCTTCGGCTTCGCGGCGGAGATCACCGAGATCAGCGACGACTTGCCGGCCGACGGGAAACCCACCAGGCCCACGTCGGCGACGCTCTTCAGCTCCAGCACCACGTCCAGTTGGTCGCCGGGCTCGCCCAGCTCAGCGAAGCCGGGCGCCTTGCGCTTGGCGTTGGCCAGCGAGGCGTTGCCCCGCCCGCCGCGCCCGCCGCGGGCAACCTCGAAGGTGGTGCCGTCGCCGACCAGGTCGGCCAGCACCGTGCCGTCGGCGGTCTGCACCACGGTGCCGTTGGGCACCTTGAGCACCAGGTCGCGACCGCTGGCCCCGTCCCGGTTCGACCCCGCGCCACCCTTGCCGTTGTCGGCCTTGATGTGCGGGCGGAAGTGGAAGTCGAGCAGCGTGGTCACCTGCGAGTCGACCACCAGGGACACGCTGCCGCCGTGCCCACCGTTACCGCCGTCCGGCCCACCGAAGGGCTTGAACTTCTCGCGGTGGATCGAGGCACAGCCGTGCCCGCCATCGCCGGACTGCAGATGCAGAACGACCCGGTCAACGAACGTTGCCACGGCGTCAATCCTTCCAGCGAGGTCCGACCCCGCACTTCGAAAAAAGCCAAACGGGCCGGGACCCGGAGGTCCGCGGCCCGCTTAGCCCGAGAACTACTGCGGCGGAACGATGCTGACGGTCTTGCGACCGCGCTTGGTGCCGAACAGGACCGCACCGGCGGACAGCGCGAACAGCGTGTCGTCGCCGCCACGGCCGACCAGGTCACCGGGGTGGAACTTGGTGCCACGCTGCCGGATGATGATCTCACCGGCGCTGACGACCTGACCACCGAAGCGCTTCACGCCGAGTCGCTGGGCCGCGGAGTCACGACCGTTACGCGAGCTGGACGCACCCTTTTTGTGAGCCATTGGAGGACGACCTACTTCCCGCTGGAGATGCCGGTCACCTTGACCTGGGTCAACGGCTGACGGTGACCCTGGCGCTTGTGGTAGCCAGTCTTGTTCTTGAACTTGTGGATCCGGATCTTCGGGCCCTTGGTGTGCGCGGCGATTTCGCCGGACACCGCGACCTCGGCAAGCTTTGCCGCGTCGGTCACCAGGTCGTCACCGTCGACGAGGAGCACCGCGGTGAGCTTCACCGCGTCACCGGGGGCACCGGTGAGCTTCTCGACCTCGATCACGTCGCCCTCGGCGACCTTGTACTGCTTGCCGCCGGTCTTGACGATCGCGTACATCGGAGGCGGACTCCCTGTCGTTGAGGCTGCTGGCGGTCGTCCCCGCAGCGGCTCGCCGGGTAGCAGTGCACGGCGGCGCGGGCACACGGGAACTCGGCACACCAAAGGTGGGCCGGAGGCAAGAGTACGCCATTGCTGGCCCGGACCCCAAACCGGCCCGCCCTGGGTCAGCGCGCGCAGAGCTGGTCGAGGCGCTGCTGGAGCCGGTCGAGTTCGGTCTCGTCGATGGACTCGACGTCGGCGCCGAGCGCGGCCACCTCGGTGCCGAGGTCGGTGAGCAGAGTCTTGAGCTGCGGATCCGTGGCCCGCGCTGACTGCTCCCGCAGCTCGGTCCGCCAGCCGGCCAACGCCGCCTCGGCCCGCCCGCGGGCAGCCTCGGCCGTGCTGCTGTCCCCAGCGCCCACCGCCGCGATCATCTGGCCCAACTCCGCCACATACGTCCGGACGGCGGTAGTGCTGGTCTGCTGGGCGGCGGCGCAGATCTGCGTGGCGTTGCCGCCCGCCGTACCACCGGTGGCCGGCATGCCGGTCGACCCGGGTGACGTGCCACCGGCCGCCGGGCCGGAGCCCCCGGTGGTCACGCCGGTCGAACCCGGGGCAACGCCCGCAGGCCGGTCGGTGGAGCAGCCCGCCGCGCCGAAGAGCACGGTGACCAGCGCGGTGACAGCGAGCAGACGACGCATCTTCTTCTCCTGACCCGGGGCGGCCGATCCTGGACCGGGGGTGGCCGGAACGACGAGGTCCCTCCCCCGGTCACTTTGCCGGGGAAGGGACCTCGTCAAACACCTGGCCGGTCAGGCGGTCAGGGGCGCGTACGCCGACGGGTGCCGCCCCGGCGGGAACGGCGACGGCCGGCGCCTCCCTCGGCGCTCTCCTCGTCGCCCTCACCGTCGGCGAGCGCGTCCGGGTCGTCCGCTGCGGCCAGCCGAGCGGACTCTCCCTGCTGGCTGTCGGAGATCGCCGGCGCGGCGGCCGTCTCCGACTCGTAGCGGGACAGGTCGTAGCCCATGGTGTCCTGGTAGCCGGCCTCCGGCTCGACGCTGGTGTCGGTGTCGACGACCTCGACCACGGCCCGCTCGGCCGGGGCGTTCTTGCGCGTCCGGCGGCGGGACGACGTGCTGCCCTGCTCGGCGGCCGGGGGGGCGGCCACCGACGAGGCGACCGCCTTGACCTTCTCCCCCGCACCGGCGGGGCGCGGCTTCTCCGGCACCGGCTCGGTGTGGATGATGACACCCCGGCCCTTGCAGCACTCGCAGGTCTCGCTGAACGCCTCCAGCAGGCCCGCACCGATCCGCTTACGGGTCATCTGCACCAGGCCGAGCGAGGTGATCTCGGTGACCTGGTGCTTGGTGCGGTCCCGACCAAGGCACTCGGTGAGTCGGCGCAGCACCAGCTCGCGGTTCGACTCCAGCACCATGTCGATGAAGTCGATCACCACGATGCCACCGATGTCCCGCAGCCGGAGCTGGCGGACGATCTCCTCCGCCGCCTCCAGGTTGTTACGGGTGACGGTCTCCTCCAGGTTGCCCCCGGAGCCGGTGTACTTGCCGGTGTTGACGTCGACGACCGTCATCGCCTCGGTACGGTCAATCACCAGCGAGCCGCCGGAGGGCAGGAAGACCTTGCGGTCCAGGCCCTTGATGATCTGCTCGTCGATCCGGTACTCGGCGAAGACGTCGCTCGTGCCGACGTGCCGACGCATCCGGTCGACCAGATCCGGCGAGACGTGCGACAGGTACGACTCGACCACGTCGTACGACTGCTCGCCCTCGATCACCAACTCGCGGAAGTCCTCGTTGAACAGGTCCCGGACCACCCGGATGACCAGGTCGGGCTCCCCGTAGAGCAGCGTCGGACCGCCACCCTCGGCGGCCTTGGCCTGGATGTCCTCCCACTGCGCCTGGAGCCGCTTGACGTCGCGGGCCAACTCATCCTCGCTGGCACCCTCGGCGGCCGTACGGACGATCACGCCCGCGCCGTCCGGAACCAGCTTCTTGAGCGCGTCCCGCAGCCGCTTGCGCTCGTTGTCCGGCAGCTTCCGGCTGATCCCGGAGGCGTTGCCGTTGGGCACGTAGACCAGGTGCCGGCCGGAGAGGGCGATGTGGCTGGTCAGCCGCGCGCCCTTGTGCCCGATCGGGTCCTTGGTGACCTGGACCAGCACCGAGTCGCCGGAGCGCAGCGCGTGCTCGATCGAGCGGGCGCGCCCCTCCAGACCGGAGGTGTCCCAGTTGACCTCACCGGCGTACAGCACCGCGTTGCGGCCCCGGCCGACGTCGACGAACGCCGCCTCCATGCTCGGCAGCACGTTCTGCACCTTGCCCAGGTACACGTTGCCGGCCATCGTCCCGGACGAGTTGCGGGTGACGTAGTGCTCGACCAGCACACCGTCTTCCAGGACGGCGATCTGGGTGCGGTCACCGCGCTGGCGGACCGCCATCACCCGGTCGACCGCCTCCCGGCGCGCCAGGAACTCCGACTCGCTGAGGATCGGCGGCCGGGTACGCCTCTGCTCCCGGCCATCCCGGCGGCGCTGGCGCTTGGCCTCCAGCCGGGTCGAGCCGGACACGCCCTGGACCTCGTCGACGGTCCGGCGCGGCTCGCGGATCTTCACCACGGTCGGCACGCCGTCGTCGGCGGCACCCTCCGTGTCACCGGCGCCACGGCGACGACGACGCCGGCGGCGACGGGTCAGGCCGTCCCCGCCCTCGGCCTCCTCGTCCTCGTCACTCTCGGCCTCGACCTCGGCGGTCTCTTCCTCATCGGCCTGCGCCGCCTCCTCGGACTCGTCGTCCTCGGCGTCGTCGGCCCCGCCCTTGCCCCGGCCCCGACCCCGGCGACCACGCCGGCGACGGCGGCGCGCGGCGGCGCTGTCCTCGTCGTCCTCATCCGCCTCGGCGGCCTCGTCGGCCTCCTCGGTCGGCTCCTCCTCGGCCTCGATTGCCTCGACCGGCTCGACCTCGCGGCGACCGCGCCGGCGACGGCGGGACGGCTCGGCGGCCTCCTCGACGGCCGGCTCCTCGGCGACCGGTGCGGGCTCCACCGGTCGGGTCACCGGCACGGCGTCCGGCTGGGGTGCCATGAACAACACGGTGGGCGCGGAGAGCGCGGCCCGCCGACGACGGGTACGCGGCTGCTCCGGCTCGACCTCGGCCGGCTCGTTCGGTTCATCGGTCACACCGGCCACGGCGGCACCCGGCGACACCTCACCGGAGCGCTCCTGCCTGCCGCTGGTCCACGCCGGCTCGGCAGCGGTCGCGCTCGGGACGGCCTCCGCCTCGTTCAACTCGGCCTCGGCCTCGCGCAGGTCGGACTCCGCCGCCTCCCCGGCAACGACCGGTTCCTCGACCGCGGGCACCTCTTCGACGGCAGCCGGCTGCTCGGTGGCGGGCGGCTCCTCGACGGCAGCAGGTGTGGCCTTCTTGCGCCGGGTGCGGGTCACCTTGACCGGCGGAACCACCTCGGTCGAGGCCACCTCCGCGGAGGCCGCTACCAGCGGCTCCTCGGCGGTCGTCTCGACGGGGGTCGCCTTGCGGCGGCGCCGGGGGGTCTTCGGGGCGACATCCAGATCGCCGGAGACCGGGGCGAAGACCTCCGCCTGCGGCGACTCGGCGCTGCCGGCCCCGCCAGTGGACGCCTCGATCGGCACGTCGGTCTGCTCCGGCTGGTTGAGCGGGGCGGCCCGACGCCGGGTCGTCCGGGTGCGGCGCACCGGCGCGGGGGGCTCGGCGCTCTCCGCACCGGCAGCGCTTTCCGCGCCAGCCGGTTCCACCGAGGCCGAACCGACGGCCGTGGTGGGGGTCGCGACGGCGGCACCGTCGGCGGTGGCGCTCTGGTCGGCGGTCTCGCTGGCCGGCTGTGAACCGGTCCGTTCGCCGCCCTCGGGCTCGTTCTCGAGCATGGACGTTCTCCAGTTCTGGCTAGCCCGGGCGCGGGTGAGCGCTGCCACGCAGGGTCGCCGCAAAAGTGTTTCCGCCGGGCGCGCGTGGTGCGCGACCGCCGAAGTCTGCCTGCCAGAGCACCGACCGTCGGTCAGTGCCCAACGATGGCTGCCCCGTCGCGGTCCGCATCCAACGGATCCACGATCGCACCCTGCGCGGTCAACGTGCCCTGAGCCAGCCGGGTCACCCTCGGCGAAACCGGCGGCTCCAGGTCGGCCACCACGCGGAGGCCGGAAAGGACGTCATCGGGTCGTACGGACGGGGTGACCTGCCGCACGACCAGTTCGAGTATCGCACACGGTACGGCCGGCACCCCGGAAGGCGTCGGCGTTGGTGCGAGGACATCGACCGACATCACGGCGGCACGGGCGTCGAACGTGCGTCGGCCCTGCTTGGTCATCCGCTCGACCAGCACCTCGTCGGCCGCGACGAAGGCGTCCACCGCGGCGCGGAGCACCGCCGTGTCGACCTCGGGCAACTCGATGCGCCAGAGCGACGCCTCGATCCTGTCCGGCAGATTGCCCCCTTCGGCGATCACGGCGTCCAGGACGTCCAGCCCCGGCGAGAGCGCGGCGTCCAACGCGGCGCGCAGCGCCTCCGGGTCGACCGCCGCCTGGAGGCCGATCTCCAGGTACTCCGCCTCGCTCGCCACCCCGGTGGGCGCGGCGCTGGCGTAGGAGATCTTCGGGTGCGGGGTGAAGCCCTGGGAGAAGGCAATCGGCACAGCGGCCCGGCGCAGCGCACGCTCGAACGCCCGGGCGAAGTCCCGGTGCGAGGTGAACCGCAGCGGCCCGCGCTTGGCGTACCGGATGCGGACGCGCTGGACGACCGGTGCCTGGCCGCCCTCGGGTTGAGGCTTTCTGGCGATCGTGGGCTCCTCGGGTGGACCTGCGTATCCGCCCATCCTGGCCCAGGGCTCGTGACGGTACGCAGCCGGGGCGGTCGAATCGCCCCGGCAGACCGGCTCAAATCGGTCGGTAGGGTTCGTGACCACCCGCCGGACATGCCGATGGCCGGCCGGTGACGCACAGGTCACCAGCCGGCCACCACGATCAGGACGGGCTACCGCTCCCGCGGCGGGGCGGGCGGCGCCCCTCCAGGTGGGCCGTAACCGGAGGGCGGGCCGTACCCGGAGGGCGGGCCGTACCCGGAGGGCGGGCCGTAACCGGGTGGTGGCGGATAGCCGGGCGGCGGGGCGTAACCAGCGTCCGGCGGCGGGTACCCGCCGGGGGGCACCTGGTCGAGCCGTTCGTCCGGCACGTCGGCCGCCAGGGCCGCCTCACGGCGGTAGCGACGTCGGTTCCAGATGAGGAACACCGCCAGCCCCAGCAACAGCACCAGCACCACGGCGACACCGATGACCACCACCATGACCTGCTGGTCCGTGGGGCCACCCCGGTCGCCGTGCTGGGTGACGTCGAATTCCTCGTCCGGGCCCCCGGTGCGGGCGGGTTCCGGGTCGGTCGCGGCGGCCGGGTCGAGCAGCGGGTTGGCGGAGACCGACGGCACGTTGGCGGTCAGCGCCTTCATCGGGTCGATCACGCCGAAGCCGTACTGCGAATCACGGCCGGACGGGCCGGCGTCCCGGGCGGTCCGGATGATCCGGTTGATCACGTTCGGGGCGTCGAGGTCCGGATACTTGGCCCGGATCAGCGCGGCGAGACCGGAGACAATCGCGCTGGAGTCGGAGGTCCCGTCGCCCCAGCCGTACCCCTGTTCGTTCGCGACGTTGTAGATGCCGTCACCCGGGGCGGCGACCACCGCCTCCGGCCCCTGGACCGACCCGGACCAGAACTTGCCGCCCCGGGTCGTCCCGGTCACCGCGATCACACCGGGGGTGTTGGCAGGGTTGTCCACGGCGACGCTGCCCCTGGCGGTGTTGCCGGCGGAGGCGACCACGACGACGTCACGGTCCAACGCGTACTTGATCGCGCTTTCCTCTTCGGGGCTGGCAAAGCCCGGGCCTCCCACGGACATGTTGATCACCTTGGCGCCGCCGTCGACGGCCATCCGGATGCCGCGGGCCAAGGCCGCGTCGCTGTTGGTCCCGCTGCCCTTCCGCAACTTGATCGGCAGGATCTTCGCACCTGGGGCGACGCCGTCCACACCGTCGCGGCCATCGCTCTTCGCCGCGATGATGCCGGCCATGTGCGTGCCGTGCCCGTCCTCGTCGGCGCGGCCATCGCCGGAGGCGCCGTAACTGCGGCCACCGGCCAGCACCTGACCCCGCAGGTCCGGGTGGCTGGCCTCGACACCAGTGTCGAGCACAGCCACGACCACGCCCCGCCCGGTCGAGATCTTGTGCACCTGGTCGATCCGCAGTTCGTCCAGATACCACTGCTCGGCCCGCCGGGGAGCAGCGGCCGCCGGTTGGGCGGCCCCCACCACCAGGAGCCCCGCCAGCAGGCAGGCGGTCACCGGCCGGAGCGCTCCAATGTTCACCCTCATCCGTCCGTCCTCATCGAAGGACGCCCGGGGACGCCCCGTCACCAGGGCCCCACGGATCGTCATCTTCAGTCAACCACGACGAGTGCTCGGAGCCGGTGCCGCCACCGTGCCCGGCGCCACCCGCGCCGCCGCCCATCATGCCGCCGCCCATCATCCCGGCGCCGCCGACTCCGGCACCGCCACGCGCGCCGCCCGCCATTCCGGCGCCGCCGCCCGCGCCCGCGGCGGTGCGCAGCGCGTTCGCCGCGCTCGTCATCGGCGGCACCTTTCCGTTGCCGCCGCCCACCATGCCGGGGATGCCGCCGCCCATCATCCCGGCGCCTGCGCCCAGGCCACCGCCGGCACCGATCCCGCCGGCCGCGCCGACGCCGGGGCCACCCCCGAAACCACCGCCGGCGCCACCGAGACCGGCGCTGCCGACCCCGGTGCCACCACTCATGCCGCCGTACCCGCCACCGACGCCGCTCGGGCTGGCGCCAGCCAGACCGCTGGTGTAGCCATCGTCGCCGTCCGGGTAGCCGGAGTAACCGGAACCGGTCGGGGGGGACGTGAGCTGGCCGGAGCCGACGGGCGGCGCCCCTTCACCGAACTCACGGGATGAGGGCGGTGAGAACGGGTCGACGCTGGACGTGGGAACGCCCGTCTCGCCGATGCTCGGTGGCCTGCTGCCGATCGTGGGGCCACCACCGATGTCGGGGTTCCCGCCGGGTCCACCGCCACCACCGATGTCGGGCCGCCCCGTCGGCGGAACCCGGGGGTCGCGACGGAGGTCGTCGGTGATGTTTTGTCCATCCGGCCCTACCACGGTCAGCTTGGGACGCTCGGTGTACACCGCCTTGGGCAGCGGCGACATCGCCGTGTTCGCCGCCTGCTGATTGTCCCGGTACCAGTTGTCCAGGTGGGACTTGGTGTCCCACCAGCCGCCCCGCTTGTCGTCGCCGGCCTGGCCGTCGACCTTCATGGTCGCTTCCAGGTCGTCGGCCTTGTCGCGGAACGCGCCATCGGCGTACGACCCGGGGTTGCTCTGGTAGTCCTTGCGCAGCGCGGCGAGGAACCCCGACGAGCTCTCGCCGTCCCGGGCATCGTCGAGCTCGGTGCCGTTGGGCAGGCTCCACTCGTTGATGCCGAAGTCGTCCATCAGGGGGATCGGAATCGTGGAGACCGACTTGCGGATGTCGCCCTCGATCCGCGTCAACGCGCCACTGACGTTGCTCGCGTCGGTGATCAGATCCTCGATCTGCTTGCCGATCTTGCCCAGGTGCTCGCGGTACGCGTCACCGCCGCTGCCCTTCCAACCGGCGAGCATCCCGGGCAGACCGCCGACGTGCGGGCGCTCCTGACCCGTCGCGATCGGCCCGACGAAGGACCGGCCGACGAGCGCGTCCCGCAACTGTTGCAGGCCGGCGGAGAGGTTGCTCCACCCCATCCCGACCGATCCGACCGTTTCCGGGTCGGCGGAGAGCGTCACCTCGCGGACGCACCGCTCCCAAGTTCCTCCAGCCATGACGTCCCCCTCAGGCCGTGTACGGGTAGGTGGGCGGGCCGCCGGCAGCGGGCGGCGGAGCCGCCGACTCCAGCAGTCGCTCGATCTCCTTGCCGTTGGCGGCGTTACGCGCCTCGGTGTCGCGGAACGCCTTGGCGATGTCCTCGGTGCCCTCCTTCAACGCGGCGAGCTTCTGGGAGAGCGTCGTGAGGTGCATCTCCATGTTGCCCGTGGACCTGGTCAGGGCCTGCCACTGCATGCGGGCGTCTTCGTACGCGCCGAAGGGGGTGCCGTTCGGGACGGTCTGGGCGTTGTTGCTGTCGCCCTTCATCCGCTCCTTGATGCGCTCCATCTCGTACTTGAGGGTGTCCTCGACGTACTGCTTCAGCCGCTCGACGTAGGCCGCGGCGGCGTCCAGGTCCTCGACACTGACGTGCAGATCGCCGACGTTCGGCGGCGGGATGTCACCCATGCGCTTCCTCCCCCGTTCCCGACCCGCGGGGTCGGTCCATGTCAGACGCAGCGTATCGAGTCTGACCTAGTCGGGGCAGCCCCAGCCACTACCAGGGCGCACAGACCGCGGTCGATGGCACGAAGGTCACCGCGTGCTGCGACGCCCGACCAGCGCCAACGGGCCCGCGATACGCGGGCCCGTTGGGTGACATGTCGGATGTGGAGGGTGGCGTTCACCGCCATCCGGCGCCGCCTGGCGGCAGGCGGTCAGACGGAGGGGTCGCTCGCCGGCACCTTCATGCCGTTGCCGCCCAGCGGGGTGAGCGGCAGCAGCTTCTTGCCGGTCGGGCCGATCTGGATCTCGGTGTCCATCGATGGGCACACGCCGCAGTCGAAGCAGGGCGTCCAGCGGCAGTCGTCCTGCTCGAACTCGCTGACCGAGTCCTGCCAGTCCTGCCAGAGCCAGTCCTTGTCCAGGCCCGAGTCCAGGTGGTCCCAGGGCAGGACCTCCAACCCGTCGCGCTGCCGGGTGGTGTACCAGTCGAGGTCCACCCCGAACGCGGGCAGCGTCTCGGCCGCCGCGTCGACCCAACGCTGGTACGAGAAGTGCTCGCTCCACCCGTCGAACCGGCCGCCGTTCTCCCACACCTTGCGGATCACCGAACCGACGCGGCGGTCACCCCTGGAGAGGAGCCCTTCGATCAGCGACGGCTCGCCGTCGTGGTAGCGGTAGCCGATGGCCCGGCCCAACGAGCGGTCCGAGTTGATCGCCTGCTTGAGGATCCTGAGCCGGTGGTCGATGACCTCCGGACGTTCCATCGGGGCCCACTGGAACGGGGTGTGCGGCTTCGGCACGAACCCGCCGATGGAGACGGTGCAGCGGATGTCCTTGGAGCCGGTGGCGGCCCGACCGGCCTTGATCACCTCGTGCGCCATGTCCGCGATCTCGAGGACGTCCTCGTCGGTCTCGGTGGGCAGGCCGCACATGAAGTACAGCTTCACCTGCCGCCAGCCGTTGCTGTACGCGGTGACGACGGTGCGGATCAGGTCTTCCTTCGACACCATCTTGTTGATGACCTTGCGGATCCGCTCCGACCCGCCCTCCGGGGCGAAGGTCAGGCCGGTACGCCGCCCATTGCGGGACAACTCCTGCGCGAGGTCGATGTTGAAGGCGTCCACCCGGGTCGACGGCAGAGACAGCGAGACGTTGGTGCCCGCGTACTGCTCGGCCAGGCCAGAGCACATGTCACCGATCTCGGAGTGGTCCGCCGAGGAGAGCGACAGCAGGCCCACCTCGGAGAAGCCGGAGAACTCCAGCCCCTCGCGGACCATCTGCCCGACCGTGGTGATCGACCGCTCCCGCACCGGACGGGTGATCATGCCCGCCTGGCAGAACCGGCAGCCCCGGGTGCAGCCCCGGAAGATCTCCACCGCGTACCGCTCGTGCACCGTCTCGGCGAGCGGGACGAGGGGCTTCTTCGGGTACGGCCAGGCGTCCAGGTCCATCGTCGTGCGCTTGTGCACGCGGAACGGCACGTCCGCCCGGTTCGGCACGACCCGCTGGATCCGCCCGTCGGGGAGGTAGTCGACGTCGTAGAAGCGCGGCACGTAGACGCTCTCGGTGCGGGCCAGCCGCAGCAGCAGCTCGTCGCGGCCGCCCGGGGAGCCTTCGGCCTTCCACTCCCGAACGATCGCGGTGATCTCCAGGACCGCCTCCTCACCGTCGCCGAGCACCGCGGCGTCGATGAAGTCGGCGATCGGCTCCGGGTTGAACGCGGCGTGCCCGCCGGCCAGGATCACCGGGTCGGCGTCGGTGCGGTCGGCGGCCAGCATCGGAATGCCGGCCAGGTCGATCGCGGTGAGCATGTTGGTGTAACCCAGCTCGGTGGAGAAGGAGATGCCGAACACGTCGAAGTTGCGGACCGCCCGGTGCGCGTCGACGGTGAACTGCGGCACGCCGTGCGTGCGCATCAGGCTCTCCAGGTCCGGCCAGACCGCGTACGTCCGCTCGGCGAGGGTGTCGGGCAGCTCGTTGAGCACCTCGTAGAGGATCTGCACACCCTGGTTGGGCAGACCCACCTCGTACGCGTCGGGATACATCAGCGCCCAGCGCACGGTCGCCGCGTCCCAATCCTTGGTCACCGCGCCCAGCTCGCCACCGACGTACTGGATGGGCTTGGAGACCTGGGGCAGTAGCGGCTCAAGCTGGGACCAAACGGAATTGGTCGCGGCCGCGCGCGGCGTCGTGGACGGGGCACTCATGATGCCCAAGGGTACGCGCCCGTCCGCCGACGCCCGCGCGCACGCCCAATCGGCGGTGGTGGCGGCGCGGTACTAACCTCGGACCGGCGTGAGAGGAGATTGCCGCGATGCCCGAGCCCCAGCCGGGAGCACGGCCCGCCGACGGGAGCACCCCGGGCGCGGAGCCGGACCGGGATCCGGCGACCGCCGACGAGCCGACCTCCCCACCCGTACCCCCGGACCAGCCGGAACCATCGGCGCAGCCCGAACCCTCGACGCAGCCCACGGCTGCGGACCAACCGGAGCCGTCGGACCAGCCCGAGCCCGCGACCGCGGAGGCTCCCGCGCCCAGGTGGAGCGGCTCGGCCCCGGTGCCGCCTCCGCTGCCGCGCCGACCCGCGTGGGGCGAGTCGGCCGAGCCGACCCCACCACCGCCCGTGTCGGTCGGACCACCGGAGGACCAGACGCCTGTCGACCCGTGGGCCGGCGTGGACACCGGCGGATGGGACCTGCCGTCCGCCGAACTGCCCCCGCTGCCGTCGACGACGCACTACCCGGCACCACCGGTGACCCGACAGTGGTCTGCCCCGCCCGCTCCCCCGGTCGGGTCGCACCCGGCGTCTCTGCCGGCTGCCCCGATGCCACCACAGGCCGCACCCCGACCGCCGCAGGCCGCCAGGCCCACGATGCCGGCCCGGCCGATGTCGCCGCCCGCACCGGCCCCGGCGCCGCCCAGGCTGCCGAAGCAGCGCCGGGGCCGGCGGTCGGCCACGCCACCCATGGCGCCACCACCAGCACCGCCGCCGGGCTGGCAGGCCCCCAAGGGGTACGTGCCGGTGCCGGTCCGCCGACGTCGCCGCTGGCCGTGGCTGCTGCTGCTCACCCTGGCCTGCTGCTGCGGCTGCCCCGCCTACTACGCGTTTCCGATCTCGGCCCAGTACCCGGTCCAGGTGTCACTGCCCGCGCAGGTGGACGACCTGAGCCTGCGTCAGGACAAGCGCAGCGAGGACGCCGCCCGACAGCTGGAGGGCGAGGTACGCCAGGAGCACTGGCTGGCCGAGGACACGTTCGCCGGCGTCTACTCCACCTCCGGGGGCAAGCAGGTGACGGTCTTCGGCGGCACCGGCTTCCGGCTGAGCCCGGAGTCGGACGCGGAGGCCGAGATCAGCCGGCTCACCGAGCGCTACGCGCTGAAAGCCGCCGAGAGCGTGGACACCGGTGTGCGAGGCAGACACGAGCGCTGCGCGGTGGGTCGAGCTGACGGCAGCGACGTGGTGGTCTGCACCTCGGTCGACCACGGCAGCATCGCCACCGGGGTGTTCACCCGGCTCTCCGTCGCCGACAGCGCCACCCTGCTGAACACCCTGCGCAGCGAGATCGTCCAACCCAAGGCCTGACCCAACGTTGACCCAACGTTGATCAAGAGGTTTCGGTCAGTTCCAGCCCCGTGAATGACGCAAACCTCTTGATCAACACGGGTGGGGTGGGGTGGGGTCAGGCTTCGCGGGTTGGGTCCGGGTGGGCGCGGGGTGGGGCGTAGCGGGGTACGTACTCCTGGCCGGTGAGCTTCTGGATCTCACTCATCAGCTCGTCGGTCATCTGCCGCAGCGAGGTGCGGTCGTCGGGCCGGCCGGTGAAGTCCAGCGGCTTGCCGAACCGAACGGTGATCTTGGCGGTGCCGGGGCGGGGCACCCGGGCACCGATCGGCTGCGCCTTGTCCGTGCCGATCATGCCGACCGGGATGATCGGCACACCGGCGGAGATCGCCAGCCGGGCCGCCCCCGTCCGCCCCCGGTAGAGCTTGCCGTCCGGCGAGCGGGTGCCCTCCGGGTAGACCACCACGAGGTCCCCGCCCTTCAACGCCGGGATCGCCGCGTCGAACGCGGACAACGCGGCGCGGCCGCCGGCCCGCTCGACCGGAATGGCGCCCAGGCCGGTGAGCACGAACTTGGAGATCGCGCCCTTCACACCGGCGCCCTTGAAGTACTCCGACTTCGCCCAGAACGCCAGATGCCGGGGCACGACCGTGCCGAGGAACAACTCGTCGGCCACCGAGAGATGGTTGCCGGCGAAGACCGCGCCGCCGGTCTCCGGCACGTGCTCCAGCCCTTCCACGGTCGGGCGGAACGCCAACCGCAGCGTGGGCGCCACGGTGAGCTTGCCGATGGTGTAGAGCAGGGGCACTGGTCCTCCGGCAGATCAGATGCGAACAGGCGGTGTCACGGTAGCGGACGCCTCCACACCCCCTCCGACGGAGGTGTCGAGGCGTCCGCACCCTGACATTGGTCCCTTACACGCGGCGGACGACCACCGTTACCCGGTCGCCCTCGCCGACCTCGCCGGCGAATCCGTCGAGGCCCTCGGCGAAGTCCACCGAGTCGGCCAGCACCTCCCCGGAGACGAAGTCGAGGTACGCGGACACCGCCGCGCGCACCTCGTCGGACGCCGACACCGACACCACGATCCGATCCGAGACGTTCAGGTCGGCGTCGCGACGGGCCTGCTGCACCACCCGCACCACATCGCGGGCCAGCCCTTCGGCGGCCAACTCCGGCGTGACCTCGGTGTCCAGCACCACCACGCCCTCAGCGCCGGGCAACGGCGCCGAGTGCTCGGCGTCGGCCGCGACGAGACGCAGCTCGTACTCACCCTCGGCCAGGGTGATACCGGCGGCCACCGGGGCGCCGTCGACCAACTCCCAGTCGCCCGCCTTGACCGCCTTGATCACCTGCTGGACCTGCTTGCCGACCCGCGGGCCGAGCGCCCGGGGCACCACGGTCAGCACCTGCTGGCAGTACTCGGCCAGGTCCGCGCTGAACTCCACCGCCTTCACGTTGACCTCGTCGGTGACCAGGTCGGCGAACGGGCGCAGCTGCTCCGCCGCCGGCGAGGCCACGACCAGCTTGGACAGCGGCAGCCGCACCCGCAGCCCCTTGGCCTTGCGCAGCGACAGCGCCGCCGAGGCGACCGCCCGCACGTTGTCCATCGCCGCCACCAGCTCGTGGTCAGCGGGGAACTCCTCCGCCGAGGGCCAGTCGGTCAGGTGCACCGACCGCTCGCCGGTCAACCCACGCCAGATCTCCTCCGCCGTCAGCGGCGCCAGCGGCGCCACCACCCGGCAGAGCGTCTCCAGCACCGTCCACAACGTGTCGAACGCATCCGCGTCACCGGACCAGAACCGGTCCCGGGACCGGCGCACGTACCAGTTGGTCAACGCGTCCAGGAACGACCGGACGGTGGCGCAGGCGCCGGAGATGTCGTACGCGTCCATCTGCGCGCCGACCGTCGACACCAGCTCGTTCGTCTTCGCCAGCACGTACCGGTCGAGCAGGTGTGTCGAGTCGGTGCGGCGACGAGCGGTGTGCCCGTCGGCGTTGGCGTAGAGCGAGAAGAAGTACCAGACGTTCCAGAGCGGCAGCATCACCTGGCGGACGGCGTCCCGGATGCCCGACTCGGTGACCGCCATGTCACCGCCGCGCAGCACCGGCGAGGACATCAGCATCCAGCGCATCGCGTCCGAGCCGTACGCGTCGAAGACGTGGTAGACGTCCGGGTAGTTGCGCAGGCTCTTGGACATCTTGCGCCCGTCCGAGCCGAGCAGGATGCCGTGGCTGAGGCAGTTGCGGAACGCCGGCCGGTCGAACAGCGCGGTGGCCAGCACGTGCATGGTGTAGAACCAACCGCGGGTCTGCCCGATGTACTCGACGATGAAGTCACCGGGGTAGTGGTGCTCGAACCAGTCCGCGTTCTCGAACGGGTAGTGCACCTGGGCGAACGGCATCGAACCGGACTCGAACCAGCAGTCCAGCACCTCCGGCACCCGGCGCATCATCGCCTGCCCGGTCGGGTCGTCCGGGTTGGGGCGGACCAGGTCGTCCACCGCCGGCCGGTGCAGGTCGGTCAGGCGTACGCCGAAGTCCCGTTCGATGTCGGCCAGTGAGCCGTAGACGTCCAGCCGTGGGTAGTTCGGGTCGTCGGACTTCCAGGCCGGGATCGGCGAACCCCAGAACCGGTTCCGGCTGATCGACCAGTCGCGGGCGTTGGCCAGCCACTTGCCGAACGAGCCGTCCTTGATGTGCCCCGGAGTCCAGTTGATCTCCTGGTTCAGCTCGACCATCCGGTCCCGGAACTGCGTCACCGCGACGAACCACGACGACACCGCCTTGTAGACCAGCGGGGTGTCGCAGCGCCAGCAGTGCGGGTACGAGTGGGTGTAGGTGTCCTGCTTGAGCACCACCCCCCGCTCCTTGAGCTCCCGGATCACCGGCTTGTTGACGTCGAAGACCTGCTCACCCTGGTACGGCGGGACCAGCGCGGTGAACCGGGTGTGGTCGTCGACCGTGACGATGGTGGGGATGCCGGCGGCGTTGCAGACGTTCTGGTCGTCCTCACCGAAGGCCGGGGCCAGGTGCACGATCCCGGTGCCGTCCTCGGTGGTGACGAACTCCGCGCCGAGCACCTGGTAGGCGTTCTCGCCGGCCTGCTCGACGAGGAAGTCGTACAGCGGGGTGTAGCGGCGTCCGACCAGGTCACGGCCGTACACCGTGCCGACCTGCTCGAACCCGTCCAGCTCCTTGGCGTACGCGGCCAGCCGCGCCGCACCGACGACGTAACGTTCCCCCGCGCGCTCCAGCACCGCGTACTCGATGTCCGGGCCGACGGCGAGCGCCAGGTTCGACGGCAGCGTCCACGGCGTGGTGGTCCAGACGCCCAGCTTGACCGGCCCACGCACCAGCTCCGGCGCGGACTCGTCGGCGGTCAGCCCGAACCACACGGTCAAGGTCGGGTCGTGCCGGTCCCGGTAGACGTCGTCCATCCGGGTCTCGGTGTTCGACAGGGGCGTCTCGCACCGCCAGCAGTACGCGAGCACCCGGAAACCCTCGTAGATCAGTCCCTTGTCGTGCAGGGTCTTGAAGGCCCACATGACGCTTTCCATGTAGTCCAGGTCGAGGGTCTTGTAGCCGTTGTCGAAGTCGACCCAGCGGGCCTGCCGGTTGATGTACCGCTCCCAGTCCTGGGTGAACTCCAGGACCGACGCGCGGCAGGCCTCGTTGAACCGGGCCACACCGAGGTCGATGATCTCCGCCTTGCTGGTGATGCCGAGCTGCTTCTCGGCCACCACCTCGGCGGGCAGGCCGTGGCAGTCCCAGCCGAAGCGCCGCTCGACGTGCCGACCCCGCATGGTCTGGTAGCGCGGCACCACGTCCTTGACGTAGCCGGTCAAGAGGTGGCCGTAGTGCGGCAGGCCGTTGGCGAACGGGGGGCCGTCGTAGAAGACGTACTCGTTCTCGGCGTTGCCCGCGACGCCGCCATCGGCGGAGCCCGTCGTCTCCGGTTGCCGACCGGAGGTCGGCCTCGCCTCGATGGAGGCCTCGAAGGTCTTGTCGGCCGTCCAGTGCTCCAGCACCCGGCGCTCGACCGCGGGCAGGTCCGGGCTCGCCGGCACACCGGCGGCGGTCGGGTCGTGCAACGGATAGGCCATCGGGGGTCGCTCTCCTCGCGCAGCTCACTCATCAGTGGGTCTGCGAGGACGAACCTTCCGGGGGTACGCCTGCAACGGCGCTCCCGGGTGGTCCGCGGTACCACCCCGCTTGGCGGTCAACGTGCGACCGCCCGCTCATTGGCCGGCTGTGACGGGCCGGACCCGTCCGGTTCTACTGGGCCGGTTGCCCGGCTGTTCTTCCGGAGGCTCACCGGTGATGGCCGGGTCATCGCCTTACGGTGCTCAACGATACTCGACCCTCCTACCGCTCCGCCGCCGAGTAATCCCGCGTGCCAATCCACCCCAGCCCGACCCCGTTGATCATGAAGTTGTCGCCGCCCATACCGGCGTGTCGTGGCAACAACTTCATGATCAACCGGGAGAGGGGCGGGCCGGACCAGGTGGGGTTACGGGGCCGGGAGGGTGGTGTTCCAGAGGGAGGCGCCGTCGCGGTCGCGGAGGTGGACCGTCAGGGCCCCCGACTCGCCGTTGATGAAGACCTCACCGAAGTGCTGGAAACCTTCGGCCGGGGAGGTGTTGGCCCGCGGTGGGGCGTGCACGAAGACCGCCTGCGGGCCGAACGTCCCGTCCAGCGCGTTCGGGCCGAACGCGCCGGCGTGCGCCGGGCCGGAGACGAACTCCCAGAACGGGGTGAAGTCGCCGACCGCCGCAAGGGACGGGTCGTAGTGGTGCGCGGCCGAGTAGTGCACGTCGGCGGTGAGGAAGACCAAGCCGGTCACCCCGGCCCGGTGGGTGGCCCGCAGCACCTCGGCGAACTCCAGCTCACGCCCGGCCGGCGCGCCCGGGTCGCCCTGCGCGACACCCTCCTGGGCCCCCGGACCGTCCGGCACCACGACGCCGATCGGCAGGTCGTTGGCGATCACCTTCCAGGTCGCCGTCGACCGCTTCAGCTCCCGGATCAGCCACGCCCGCTGCTCGCGGCCGAGCAGACCGCGCTTCGGGTCGGCGTACGTGTTGCCGTCGTTCCGGTCCTTGTGGGTCCGCATGTCGAGCACGAACACGTCCAGCAGGGGCCCGTACGACAGCCGCCGGTACATCGGCCCGTCAACCGGCACCGGTAGCCACTCGTTGAACGCCTGCCGGGCCCGCGCGGCGAGCACGTCCACCCGCTGTTCGGTGTAGCGCGGGTCGTCCAGCACCTCACCCGGGTACCAGTTGTTGAGGACCTCGTGGTCGTCCCACTGGTTGATCTGCGGCACCGCCGCGGCGAACTCCCGCAGGTGCTCGTCGAGCAGGTTGTACGCGAACTGCCCCCGGTACTCGGCCAGCGTCTCGGCGACCTTGCTCTTCTCCGGGGTCACCAGGTTGCGCCAGATCCGCCCGTCGGGCAGCGTCACCGACTCGACCAGCGGGCCGTCGGCGTACACCGTGTCGCCGCTGCACAGGAAGAAGTCCGGCCGGGTCTGCCGCATCGCCCGGAAGATCGACATCCCGCCGAAGTCGGGGGCGATCCCCCAGCCCTGCCCGACGACGTCCCCGGTCCAGACGAACTTCACGTCGCGTCGCCGGTGCCGGCCCGGTGCCGTGGTCAGCGATCCGGTCAGGGGCTCGCTGACCACCCCGTGCCGATCCAGGCTCTCCACCCGGACCCGGTAGTGCAGCCGCTCGGCGTCCGGCAGGCCCCGCAGCCGGACCTTCCCGGTGAAGTCGCCGTTCGGGGCGAGCACCGGGCCGCGCAGCTTCCGGGCGCCCCGGAAGTCCGGCCGACGGCTCACCTCGACCAGCATCCGACCCGGCCGGTCCGCCCGCGTCCAGACCAGCGCCGAGTCCGCGGTGACGTCACCGCTCTGCACACCGTGGGTGAGTACCGGGCGTCCCGACGGGCGCCAGGCCGGGGCCGCGGTCGCGCCGGCACCGCCCAGCAGGCCGCCGCCGGCGACTCCGACACCGGCCACCAGGCCAGCACGCAACAGGGTACGTCGATCAAGCTCGGTCATGTTTCCTCCCGATCAGGGTTGACCACGTCGGTCTACCGGCCCGAGATGACCGTGATCGGCGATGCGGGTGACGTTGGCCGGAACGCCGGTTGTCCGGTCGGCATGACCGGAGTCACAGCCTCGGCTGTCACGACTTGCCCCGGCCCATCCGTCGTGAGGGTGTCGAACCGATCAGGGGAGGTAGTCATGCAGCGAATGAATCCCGGTGAAGTGGCGCCGAAGGCGTACCAGGCCGTCATGGGGCTGGAGAAGTACGTCCAGTCGAACGTCGACCGCACCGTGCTGGAGCTGGTGAAGCTACGGGCGTCGATGATCAACGGGTGCGCGTACTGCGTGGACATGCACAGCCGGGACGCGCTCGCCGACGGCGAGTCGAGCCGGCGGCTGTTCGCGGTGGCCGCCTGGCGGGAGTCGCCGTTCTTCGACGAGCGGGAGCGGGCCGCGCTGGACCTCACCGACGCCGTCACCCGGCTCGGCGAGCACGGGGTGCCGGATGAGGTGTGGGACGCCGCCGCGAAGGTCTGGTCGGAGAAGGAACTGGCCGACCTCGTCATCGCGATTGCCACAATCAACGTGTGGAATCGGATTGGGGTAACGATGCGGTTGGAGCCTCCCGCCCAGGCGTGACGACCGCGGCAGCAGAGGCGGCCGGTGCTCTACAGGAGCACCGGCCCATGCTGCTCGGGCTCGCGTACCGCCTGCTCGGCAGCCGGCACGACGCGGAGGACGTGCTCCAGGAGGCGTACCTGCGCTGGTTTGGCGTGGATCGCTCGACGGTTGCCGAGCCGCGCCGCTACCTGTCGCGGGTCGTCACCCGGCTGGCTCTGGACCGGTTGCGGGTCCGGCAGGCGGCCCGCGAGACGTACGTCGGCACCTGGCTTCCCGAGCCGGTGCCGACCGCGCCCTCGCCGTTCGGTCCGTTGGATCGCGCGGAGCTACGCGACTCGCTCTCCACCGCGTTGTTGCACGTCCTGGAGCGGCTCACCCCGCCGGAGCGGGCGGTGTACGTCCTGCACACGGCCTTCGATCTGCCGTACGCCGAGATCGCCGAGATCCTGGACCGGTCCCCGGCGGACTGCCGCCAACTCCACCACCGCGCGACCGCCCGGGTACGCCAGGAGCAGCGCCGCTTCACCGCCAGCCGTGCCGAACGGGAACGGCTGCTCGACGCGTTCCTCGCCGCCGCCCGCGACGGTGACCTGGCGACGCTCACCGGCCTGGTCGCCGCCGACGCCACCGCGTGGAACGACGGTGGCGGTCGGGTAAAGGCCGCACGCAACCCCGTCACCGGCGCGGACCGGATCGCCCGGTTCTTCGCTGGGATCTACGGCCCGAGCCGCCCGTGGACGATGCGGCGGGTGGAGCTGAACGGGGAACCGGCGGCACTGATGACCCATGGGGACGGCAGCCTTTACACCCTGACCGTCAGCGCGGCCGACGGCCGGATCACCGGCGTCTACGTGGTCGGCAACCCGGAGAAGCTGCCGCAGGTCGACTGACTCCGGTGCGGCCGCGTCAGCCCAGCTCGGGGAACCAGAGCGCGATCTCGCGCTTGGCGCTGTCCGTCGAGTCGGAGGCGTGCACGAGGTTCTCCCGGTTGGACAGCGACAGGTCACCCCGGATGGTGCCGGCGGCGGCCTTGCGACCGTCGGTCGCGCCGACCAGCCCACGGACCACGTCGATGACCTGGTCGCCGGAGAGCACCAGAGCGACCAGCGGGCCGCCGGTCATGAAGTCCTTCAGCGGCGGGTAGAACGCCTTGTCGACGTGCTCGGCGTAGTGCTCGTCGGCGAGCGCGGCGTCCATCGTCCGGTGCACCATCGCGTCGATCCACAGCCCCTTGCGCTCGAAGCGGGAGAGGACCTCGCCGACCAGGCCGCGGCGAACCGCGTCCGGCTTGATCAGAACGAGGCTGCGCTCATCCGGGCTGTTGCTGGACACGCTGGGTTCCTCCTGTACGAGCTGAACGCTTGGGATCGGTACGGTCAGCCTAGCGACCCGGTCCCGGCGCCGGCGCGGCGGCCGGTCTTCCCCCCGGTGGCCGATCCGGCCTAGCCTGGCCCTGACCCCCGGGAGGTCCACTGTGGCGAATGGCGGGAACCGACCCATCGCGCCGGTACGCAAGTTGATCGGCACGGTGCTGGGCACCGTGGCCACGTTCGTCGTCCTCTTCGGGCTGGGCATGACCAGTTGGGCCATCGTGGCTCTCGGGGTCGCCCTACTGGTGCTGGCGATCGCGCTGGCCACCGTACGCGGTGGCGGGCGCACCTGGGTGGTCGGCGTCGGGCACGTGCACAGCGCCTCCGAACCACCCACCCAGTACGCGTTCGGCCGCTGCGAGCTGCAACTGGTGATCGACGCGCCCGGTCTGCCGCCCCGATCCAAGAAGATCATCGAGCCGCGGGTGCCGGTCTCCAAGTGGCCGTCACTGGGCCAGACCCTGCCGATCCGGGTCGCGTTGGACGACCAGCGGCACGTCAAGGTCCTCTGGGACGAGGTGCCGACCCACGCCGAGACCGCCGCCGCCGTCGCCGACCTCCCGCCGGAGTTCGCCGACGCCGACGTCGTGGACGAGGTGCTGATCCAGCAGGATGCCCCGCCGTGGGCCGACCGCGCGCCGGACGACGACTTCCGGGACGACTTCCGCGACCCGCTCGGTGACCCGTTCCGTGACCCACTCGGCCCCGACCACCTGCGCCCTGACCACTTGCGCACCGACGCCCTGCGCGACGACCCCCTGCGGGACGACCCGGGCGTCGTGCCCGAGGAGCGCGAGCCCGTGGTGATGCACCAGAGCCCGGGCGGCCCGGTGGTGTTGGAGGGCGTCGTCGTCGAGCAGCAGGCCAGCGGCGGGCTGCCCCGGCGGGCCACCCCGGCGCCGCGCCCGCCCGCCGAGGAGCGCTTCGACGAGCCCGACGCCGACCGGTTCGACCTCCCGGAGGACGACCGGGTCCGCCCGCCCGCCGGGGACTCCTTCGACCCGCCCAGCGCGGAGAGCTTCGACCAACCCAGCGTGCAGCGCTCCGACCAGCCGCCCGCGCAGCGCTCCGGCCCGGGCGTGACAGACCCGCTGGATCCACTCGACCTTCCGCTCGACGATCCCGCCCCGGCCGGGACGGCGCGCGAGACCGTCACCGATGAGGAACTGGACGAGGCGATCTTCGGGTTCGACGCGGGTGCGGCAGCGGACCCGGCCGCCCCGATCAGCGGGGTGGGCCTCACCCTGCTGGTGACCGACCTGTCCCGTTCGCTCGGCTTCTACCGCGACGTGCTCGGCTTCACCGAGGTCGATCAGGGCGCTCACAACGCCGTCCTCGCCTCGGGCACGACCCGGCTCGTCCTGCGCGAGGTCACCGGGGCGGCGCCGATCAGCCGCCGGCTGGTGCACGTCAACCTCGAGGTGAACGACATCGAAGCGGCGTACGAGCGGTTACGCGAGTCGGGCATCCGCTTCACGTACGCGCCCCGGGTGGTCAATCGAGGCACCAGGCTGGAGGTGTGGGCGGCGGCGTTCCGCGACCCGGACAGCCACGGCATCGCGCTCACCCAGTGGCGCGAACGCGCGGACGCCTGACCCGGCCCGGTCCCCCTCTCGGGGTGCCGCCAACCGGGTCGGGCGTCAGCCGAGGATGACCCGGCGGACGTGCAGCGCGTACGCCCAGACCAGGGCGAAGATGATGCCCAGCCCGAACAGTGACCAGTGCAGCAGGCCGCCCAGTAGCAGCAGACCCTGGAGCACGGTGCCGGCGTGCCAGGCCCAGGGGCGGCGCATCATGCCGGCGAGTACGACGGCGGCCACCGCCAGTGCCACCACGGCACCGATCGCTGCGCCGCTCAGGTCACCGCCGACCACCCGGATCGGCTGGATCGCCAGCAGCAGCACCAGCGCCTCCAGGCTGAGGGTGCCAGCGCCCAGGCCGCGTACCGCCCGCTCCGGGTTGCGCAACCCGGAGCGTCGCGGCTGCCCGGCCGCGGGCTCTTCCCCGGTGGGCTCTTCCCTGGTGGGCTGATCGGCTGGAGAGCCGACGGCTGGCGAGCCGGTCAGGTCCTCGGTGGCGCGGGAGTCCCGCTCCGGGCCGGTCATCGCTTCAGCAGCCGACGTGCGTCGGCCACCGTCACCACCGAACCCGTGACCAGCACCCCGACCCCGCTGAGCTCACCGGGGACGTTCTCCTCGGCCAGCGCCACGGCCAACTCGATCGCGTCCGGCATCTCCTCGGCCGAATCCACCCGCTCCTCGCCGAAGATCTCGGCGGCCAGCTCGGCGAGTTCCGCCGTCGGCATCGCCCGTGGCGAGCTGTTGCGGGTGACCACCACCTGGTCGACCACCGGCTCCAGCAGCTCCAGCAGGCCGGCAGCGTCCTTGTCGGCGAGCACGCCGATCACCGCCACCAGCTTGCTGAACGCGAACTCCTCCTGGAGGGCGGTGACGGTGGCGGCCATGCCGTGCGGGTTGTGTGCGCCATCCAGCAGGACGGTCGGGGCGTTGCGGACCCGCTCCAGCCGTCCTGGGGAACTGGTCGAGGCGAAGGCCTCCCGGACCACCTCGATGTCGAGCTGCCGTCGAGTCCCCGCACCCAGGAACGACTCCACGGCGGCGAGCGCCACCGCGGCGTTCTGCGCCTGGTGGGCACCGTGCAGCGGGATGAACACGTCGTCGTAGACGCCGCCCAGGCCCTGCAGGCTGAGCACCTGGCCGCCGACCGCGACCGCCCGGCTCAGCACGCCGAACTCGGCGCCCTCCCGGGCGATGGTGGCCCCGACCTCCGCGCAGCGTTCGAGGAGAGGACGCGCCGCCTCCTCCTCCTGCGCCGCCGCGATCACGGTGGCGCCCGCGTGGATGATGCCGGCCTTGGCCAGCGCGATGTCCTGGAGTGTGTCGCCGAGCCATTCGGTGTGGTCCAGCCCGATCGGGGTGATCACACAGACCCCGGCCTGGATGACGTTGGTGGCGTCCTCGGCACCGCCGAGGCCCACCTCGACCACCGCGATGTCGACCGGCGCGTCGGCGAACGTGGCGAACGCCAGCGCAGTGGTCATGTCGAAGTACGTCAGCGGCTCGTCCGACTGCGCGTCGACCAGTTCCGCCAGCGGTTTGATCTCCCGGTACACCGCCGCGAACCGCTCCTCGCTGACCGGCTCGCCGTCGAGGCTGATCCGCTCCCGAACGGTCTCCAGGTGCGGGCTGGTGTATCGCCCGGTGTGCAGCCCGAACGCCCGCAGCAGCGAGTCGATCATCCGCGCGGTCGAGGTCTTGCCGTTGGTGCCGGTCAGGTGGATCGAGGGGTACGCCCGCTGGGGGCTGCCGAGCAGATCGAGCAGCGACTCGATCCGGTCCAGCTCGAAGACCATGCGGGTGAAACCGCGGGCGGCCAGCTCAGCCTCGACGGCGGCGAAATCGTTACGGTCGGTCACGAGGAAAGCGTCTCCAGAGCAGCGTCGATCCGGACCAGGTCGGTCTCGGCGGTGGCGAGCCGGTCGCGGATCTTCGCGACCACCGGCTCGGGGGCCTTGCCGATGAAGGCAGGGTTGTCGAGCTTCGCCCGGGCCTGCGCGACCTCCTTCTCGGCCGCCGCGCGGTCCTTCGTCAGCCGGGCCCGCTCGGCGGCCACGTCGATCGTCCCCCGGGTGTCCAACGCGACACCGACCGCGCCGGGCATGGCCAGCGTGGCGCTGGCCTGGAAGTCGTCGCCGGCCGGGTCCAGCCGGACCAGTGAACGGATGAGCGGCTCGTGGGCGGCGATGCCCGCACCGGGCAGCCCGTCCAGTCGGGCCGCCACCCGCTGCGTCGGGCGCAGCCCCTGGTCGGAGCGGAACCGGCGGATCTCGGTGACCACGCGCTGCACACTGACCAGCTCGGCCTCGGCGGCGTCGTCGACCAGCGAACGGTCGGCCACCGGCCAGGCGGCGCTCTGCACCGTCTCGCCGCCCGTCAGCGCGAGCCACAGCTCCTCGGTGACGAACGGGATGACCGGGTGCAGCAGCCGCAGCAGCTGGTCGAGCACGTGCCCGAGCACCCGGCGGGAGGCGTCCGCCCGTTCGCCGCCCTCGGCCAGCACCGGCTTGCTCAGCTCGACGTACCAGTCGCAGACGTCGTCCCAGGCGAAGTGGTAGAGCAGGTCGCACACCTTGGCGAACTCGTACGCCTCGAACTGCTCGTCGACCTCCGCGGTGACGTGCGCCAGCCGGGACAGGATCCACCGGTCCACGGTCGAGAGCTGCTCGGCGGCGGGCAGGTCGCCCGTGGTGTGCGCACCGTTCATCAGGGCGAAACGGGTGGCGTTCCAGAGCTTGTTGCAGAAGTTGCGCGAGCCCTGGCACCACTCCTCGCTGACCGGCACGTCCTGGCCGGGGTTCGCACCCCGGGCCAGGGTGAACCGGGTGGCGTCGGCGCCGAACCGGTCGATCCAGTCCAGCGGGTCGACCACGTTGCCGAACGACTTGGACATCTTCTTGCCGTGCTCGTCGCGGACCATGCCATGCAGGGCCACCACGTCGAACGGCTGCTTGCCGTCCATCGCGTACAGGCCGAACATCATCATCCGGGCGACCCAGAAGAAGAGGATGTCGTAGCCGGTGACCAGGACGCTGGTCGGATAGAACTTGGCCAGGTCCGGGGTCCGCTCCGGCCAGCCGAGGGTGGAGAACGGCCACAGCGCGCTGGAGAACCAGGTGTCCAGCACGTCCTCGTCCTGCCGCCAGCCATCGCCGGTCGGCGGCTGCTCGCCGGGGCCGACGCAGACGATCTCGCCCTGCGGGCCGTACCAGACCGGGATCCGGTGCCCCCACCACAGCTGGCGGGAGATGCACCAGTCGTGCATGTTGTCGACCCAGGCGAAGTAGCGCTTGGCCAGCTCGGCCGGCTCGATGCGGACCCGACCGTCGCGCACCGCGTCGCCAGCGGCCTGGGCGAGGGGCGCGGTGTTGACGAACCACTGCAGCGACAGCCGAGGCTCGACGGTCGTCTTACACCGCGAGCAGTGCCCCACCGCGTGCACGTACGGCCGCTTCTCGGCCACGATCCGGCCCTGCTCGCGCAGCGCCGCCACGATCGCGGGCCGCGCCTCGAACCGGTCGAGCCCTTCGAACGGGCCGGGCACGGTGATGACACCGCGCTCATCCATCACGGTCAGCGCGGGCAGGTCGTGGCGCTGGCCGATCTCGAAGTCGTTCGGGTCGTGGGCAGGGGTCACCTTGACCATGCCGGTGCCGAAGGACGGGTCGACGTGCGGGTCGGCGACGATCGGGATGCGGCGGCCGGTGAGCGGCACCTCGACCTCGGTGCCGATCAGGTGCTGGTAGCGCTCGTCGTCCGGGTGCACCGCCACGGCGGTGTCGCCCAGCATCGTCTCGGCCCGGGTGGTGGCCACCACGACCTCGTCGCTGTACCGGATGGAGATCAGCTCACCGTCGTCGTCGGTGTGCTCGACCTCGATGTCGGAGAGCGCGGTCAGACAGCGCGGGCACCAGTTGATGATCCGGTTGGCCCGGTAGATGAGGCCCTCGTCGAAGAGCTTCTTGAAGATCGTCTGGACGGCGTGGGTCAACCCCTCGTCCATGGTGAAACGCTCACGGTCCCAGTCGACGGAGTCGCCGAGGCGCCGCATCTGCCCCAGGATCGTCCCACCGGACTCGGCCTTCCACTGCCAGACCCGCTCGACGAACTTTTCCCGGCCGAGATCGTGTCGGGAAAGGCCCTCGGCGGCGAGCTGACGCTCCACCAGGTTCTGGGTGGCGATGCCAGCGTGGTCCATGCCGGGCAGCCACAGCGCCTCGAAGCCCTGCATCCGCTTACGCCGGGTCAACGCGTCCATCAGCGTGTGCTCGAACGCGTGGCCCATGTGCAGCGAGCCGGTGACGTTCGGCGGCGGGATGACGATGGTGAAGGGGGGCTTGTCGCTGTCGGCGGAGGCCCGGAAGTGTCCGGCGGCTACCCACTGCTCGTACCGTCGCTGCTCGACCTCGCCGGGCTGGTACTGGCCGGCAAGGGTGGGGGCGTCGGGGCGTCGGGCATCCAGTCTCTCGGTCACCTGACAAGTCTACGGAGGGCTTCTGCGGACCGGACGTGCGCCACCTGTGGTTCGCGTACGGTGTCGGCTATGTCCGACGCACATCTCACCGAGCGGTCGCTCCACGGCGGTCGCGAGCCGGTGGAGCTGACCGAAGAGCCGATCCAGCTGAGCACCCGTGACTCCGGGGGCGACCCCGACGAGGGTTCCGGCGGCTGGTCCCGACGGCGCAAGGTCGGCTGGACGGTCGCGCTGGTGGTCGGCCTCGCCGGCGCCGGGGTGCTGGGTGCCGGTGGGTGGCGGGTGGCGCAGCAGAAGGACACGCAGCTGACGTCGCCCGACCAGGTGGCGGGCCTGACCCGGGACGACAGCGAACGGGCGAAGAGTACGGCCGACTACCTGCGCAGCGGCCTCGCTGCGGACATTGAGCTGGATCGCAGCTTCGGCACGGTCTATCGCGACCCGGCCGACGACAAGCGCTCCGTGCTCATCTTCGGGGGCACCACCCTGCTCTGGCAGCCGGAGCGGGACCTGGACAGCCTCTTCGGCCTCATGTCGGACGAGACCGGTGCGGTGACCGGCCTGAGCGAGGTGCCCGCAGGCGACCTGGGCGGTGTGATGAAGTGCGGCAACACCAGCGGCGAGGGCGGGGACTTCGCGGTGTGCGGCTGGGCCGACCACGGCAGCGTGGTGATGGCGATGTTCCCGGGACGGTCGGTCAGCGACGCCGGCGGCCTGCTGCGCAACCTGCGCGCTGACATGCAGTCGCGGGACTGACCACGCGCCGGATTGCCGGTCGCGTAACCATTTCGTTGATCGACTCGGTATCGCCGATCTGGCGGTGACCCCGCTACGGGACAGGCCCACATCGGCGATAGTGAGTCGACCAAGCGCAGCTTGAGGTGGGAAATGCGTCAGGGCCACCCCTTGCGGGGTGGCCCTGACGAAAAATTGTCCGGCGGTGTCCTACTCTCCCACACCCTCACGAGTGCAGTACCATCGGCGCTGGAGGGCTTAGCTTCCGGGTTCGGAATGTGACCGGGCG
>NZ_JBEXGR010000026.1:0-84918 GCF_040607415.1 Micromonospora sp. NPDC005291 | reverse complement strand
CATGGAGTTGTGGTGGGCGGAATGCTGGGGCTCGCTACTTTCGTCCACCACCACAACTCCATGATCGACGGGGCGGGGCGGGGCGGGGCGGGGCGGGGGCGGTGGGGCGGTGGTGGTGCGCGACGGGGCCCCGCTCGACCTGGGTCGAGCGGGGCCCCGTGGTGGCGCTGTTGTTCAGACTGCGGGGGAGTTGGGGCGGTCGACGTCGACGAACTCCACGTCGTCGACGGCGTGGTCGTCCCGGCTGCCGGCGGCCCGCGCGGCGGAGCCGACGGCCCAGCCGACCGCTGCGCCGACGAGCGCGGCGCCGATCAGCAGCGTCCAGGGCAGTGCCGGCTGGCGGCCGGCGAGCGCGTCGAAGGCCCGTGAGGCCCGGCGTCGCGCCTCTTCGGCGGCGGAGCCCACCAGGTCACCCGCCCCGTCGGCCAGGCCGTTGCTGTTGCGACGGGCCGAGCGGGCGGTGTCCCGCACACTGTCTCCGGCGGAGCTGACGGCCGAGGCGAGGTTTTCCCACGCCTGGCCCGCGATTCGCTCCGACTTGCCGCGGCGGTCCAGCAGATTGGTTCCGAACATCGTGGTTACCTCCTCAGGTGCCGAAGCCGCCGGCCACTTCGGACTTCGGCGTCTTCCCAGCGCGTCACGGTTCACCTAACCCCGCAGTGCCCCGCGTCGGCCGGGCGCAAACCCGACCGCTGCGGATCACCGATAGCTCAACGCGCCACCACCACGGCGACGCCCCGGGCGAAGTCGTCGTCATCGTCGTCGTCATCGCCTCCACCACCGAAACCGCAGGCCAGTACGAGGGCGAGCAGAACGCCGACGCCGGCCAACCCGGCAAGTCGCTTGATCATCGAAGGTCCTCTCCGTCACGGTGGGTGTCCCGGCCGATGCTAGGTGGCGTCGGCAACCGTGGGCACGGATCGGGCCGGGGGTCGTGAACGACACGCCGGTGGCACGCGGGGCAGCCGGACGTCGTGGGCCGGTTGTCCGGCGCGCGGGGTCCGGACCGCTACCCTGGTCCGGCGGCGCGTCGGTGAGGACCGATCGTCGATGGTCAGATAACGAACAGTGTTGAGTAATCAGATACTGAAAAGTCCGGATATGGGCCGCTTTGTCGGTCCGGATCCGCGAATTGCTCATCCCGAGGGGTGGCGACCGAGGCTGTCGGAGGAATACTCTCGGTCGCGGCCCGCGTACTGATGAGGCGCCCGGGGGACGGGCGGGTGGAGGTGCTCGCGTGAGCCTGTCGATCGTGAAGTCGGTTCTGTCCGGTGGTGTCGTCGAGATCGCCCCGCGGGGCGAGATCGACGTCGACACAGCGTACGAGGTGCGCGAGGCGATCGCGGAGGTGCTGGCCAAGGGCCGCCCACTCCGCATCGAGCTGAACATGAGGCTGGTCACCTTCATCGACTCCGTCGGCATCAGCGCCATGGTCGCCGGCTTCCAGACGGCCGAGGTCAGCGGCGTCAAGCTGCTGGTCACCGAGCCGAGCCGGTTCGTGCACCGGCAGCTCTGGGTGACCGGCCTGCTCGGTCTGTTCGGCGCCCCGGAGCCCTACTTCGCCGGCGCCGCCGCCACTCCCGAGGTTCTCCCCGGCGCCTGAGCGCACCGGGCATCCCCGTCAGGGCTGCTCGTCCAAACCGGTCAGGTCGATGTCGGTCGCTTCGGTGACCGCTCGGATGGCCGTCACCGAGGCGTACCCGGCGGCCAGCAACGCCACGTCCGTGCCGGGCTGCGCGGCCTGCCCCGGCTCCTCCAGCGAGGTACGGACGAAGCCGTGGCCGGATTCGGCCACCGTCATCTGCACCTGCCCGAAGCTGGCCAGTGTGCCCCGGCGGACCCCACGCAGCCGCCCGTGCGGCAGGTCCGGGGCGTTTACGTTGAGCACGCTCTCCATCGGCGCGGAGGTCAACCGGGGGAGCAGGTCCAGGGCGACCCGCGCGGCGGTGCTCCAGTGCCGTTCGGAGTCGCGTACCCGGGCGGCGGCGTCCACCGCGGCGCCACCGCTCGCAGCCGTCGCCTCGCCGGCGGAGAGCACGTCGAGGGAGACCGCCATCGCCCGGCAGCCGTTCGTGGCGGCCGTGAACGCGGCGCCCACCGTCCCGGAGTGCAGCACGGCCCGGCCGGCGTTGGCGCCACGGTTGACACCGGAGAGCACCACCGACGGTGGAGGGCCGAACGCGCCGTGCAGGGCGATCAGCGTGATGAAGCCGGGGGAGCCACCGACCCCGTACGCCGGTACGCCCGCCAGGTCCGGCAGCGGGTGGTCGTTCACCACGACCCGTCCGTCCCGCTCCACGGCGCTCATCGCGGCGCTGGTGCCGCTCGCCTCCTCCAACGGCGCGGCGACCACCACATCCAGGCCGCGCTGCGCGGCCGCCCAGGCCAGTGCCTGGATGCCCGGTGCGGCGATCCCGTCGTCGTTGGTGATCAGCACGCGCAACGTCATCGCTCGACCACCCGGTCGGCCAGTTCGTCGGGGGTGGTCCGCTCCTGCGGTCGGCTGTCCGCCGGCACCAGCCGGACCCGGTCCACCAGGCCGGTGATCGAGTCCAACCGCCCGGTGCCCAGGCCGTGCCGTGTCACGTTCAGCGCGCCGGCGGCGGCGCCGGTCCGGATGGCGGTCCGGATGTCCCCGCCGTTGGCCAGGACGGCCGCCACCCCGGCGGTCATGGAGTCGCCCGCTCCGCGCGGGTCGGCGGCCTCCAACCGGGGCATCTCGACCTCGAACAGCTCGCCGTCGATGAGCGCCAGCGCCGGCTGGTCGGCCCGGCTCACCACCACCGTCTCGGCGCCGGCGGCATGCAGTTCGTACATGGCCCGGGTCAGCTCCAGGCTGTCGTCGCTGCGGGCGCGGCCGTCGCGGATCAGCTCCTCGTGGCTCACCTTGAGGAAGAACACACCGCTCTCCAGGACCGAGCCGAGGTGATCGCCGGAGAGGTCGACCACCACCCGGCCGCCGTTGGCGCCGAGGTCGGCGGCGAAGCGCCGGTACAGGTCGGCCGGGACGAGCCACGGCTCGTTCGGCCCACTGAGCACGCACACCGCGGCCCGTAGGCCCTCGCCGAGGGCCAGGTTGTACAGCTCGTCGAGCTCGTGCCAGCTCAGCGGCTGCCCGGGGACGTCGGCGATCTCCTGCCGGGAGCCGTCCCGGCGGTCGTGCACGTACCCGCCGCTACCGGAGTCGCGGACCACCACCTTGAGGTCCACGCCCTCGCTGACCAGCAGCGGCTCCAACACCTGCCCGATCTCCCCGCCGAGGGCGGCGCAGAGCACCACGTCCACACCGAGCGACATCACCATCCGGGCCTGCCAGACGCCCTGGCCGCCGGGGTGCAGGTGCAGCTCGGGGTGGTCGTTCGGCTGGTCCACGGTCACCGTCAGCTGCGGAGTGGGCGCGAAGACCATCACGTGCCCACTCACCGGCCGTCGCCGTTCATGATGTCCGCCCTCAGCACCGTCCGGTGATTCTTCACTAACCGACCCTAATGGGACAGGTGGTGCCACGGCATCGCATCACCCCGGGTTCGTCCAGGCGTTGGCGGCCGTCGGGCGTTGCCAGCCAGACATCGGTACGGGACGATCGTGCGACCAGCGATGGCGGGAGACGGCGTGCTCAGCAGCGATACCTTCAGCTACACCGTCCAGGCCCGCTGCTCGCCAGCCGAGGCGGCGGCGTTTCTCAGCGACCTGACCCGGCAGGGTGAGCTGCACCCGCTGATCGTCCGGGTCCGCCGACTGTCGCCCCGACCCGGCGCACGGGCCAGCTACACGATCAACGACCGCCTGGCGGCCGGGCCGCTGCACTTCCGGACCACCTACCACGCGGACGTGCTGATCAGCGAGGACGACGAGATCGTCACGGTGGCCCGCCAGTGGCCGGCCACCACGGTACGCAACCACACCCGGCTGCGCGCCGAGCCGGACGGCCTGGTCCGGATCGACGTCGAGATCACCCTGAGCGCGCCGACGCTGCTGTTCCGGTACGCGTTCCGCCAGGCCCGGGTCGCTCACCTCGCCCTGGCCACCCGGCTCGGCGCGGCCCTCGACCGCGCAGGCGACCCCCCACCGCCCGCCTGACCCGCCCGCACCCCGCGCACCCCGCACCCCGCACCCCGCACCCCGCACCCCGCACCCCGCACCCCGCACCCCGCACCCCGCACCCCGCACCATGATCGTGCTTGATCGTGGATGTAGTGGCCTTCGGGCAGCCTGGAGGCCACTACATCCTGGTTGCAGCGCGATCACGACTCGCCAGGATGGGTCGCGTCCCGCGCCGCCGGCCCCACGGCTTGTAGGTGGACAGCACCGTCGCGATGATCATCAGGCTGGTCGACACCGCGGGTGCGATCACCAGGTCGGCGCGATCCCGCGCGGGCAGGGTGGCGCCCACCGCACCGGCGTGCCGCAGATTCGGGGTGAGCAGGAAGAGCACCAGCCCGACCATCACCGTGGTGAGCACCAGCTTGACCAGCACCCAGCGGTAGCGCAGCAGACCCCACGGGGTGAGCAGCGCGCTGGTGACGCCGATCAGCCAGACCAGCACGCTCAGCGGCGCGAACAGCACGGTGCCGACCAGTGCCGCGACCGGATACATCACGGCCGGGTCGGCGCCACGCTGCACGGCGATGCCGAGGGTGAGCAGCACCAGGTCGGCGCCGAGCCAGCCGAGCGAGGTGACCAGGTGCAGGGTGAGCAGCCCCTTGCGGGCGATGGGTGGGATCCGTCGCATACCGCGATGCTGCCCGCCGACGCTGACCGGGTCGTCCGACGGCCGGCGACATCAGGGGTACGCCCTGTGACGTAGCCGTGGTCGGTGCCCCCGTGTGTGGGAGGCACCGACCACGGATCGGTCAGTAGACCGACAGGTGCACGTGGTTGGTGTGGTCGCTGGACGGGTCGCCACCCGCCCCGCTGTACGACTTCCACCCGCTGCTGGGCAGCCAGATCTGCCTGTACCAGATCACGTACAGCACGGCGAGCCGATCGGCGTTGCGGATGAAGTACGCGGCCAGGTTGTTGCCGTAGGTCTTGTCGCCGCCGGTGGCGTCGCTGCCGAAGCCACCCTTCTGCGCGGCGAAGTCGCAGGCCCGGCCCTTCGGGTGTTCACCGGAGCCGCTGGGGCGGTGGCAGGAGACGTACCGGGTGAAGCCAGCGGCCTTGGCCTGATTCAGCGCGTGCAGGGTGCGCGGGGTGATGCAGCCGCTGGCCGGGGTGGGGTCGTTGACGCTGCACGACTCCGACGGCCAGGAGCCGTCGGAGTTGCGCGGTGCGGCCGTCGCGTTGGCGGCGGAGGTGCCCCGGTTGGAGCCGGTGTCCACAGTGGTCCGCGGCTTGGGCGTGGTGGCCACGGTCAGGGCCCGTTCGGCCTGCTCCTTGCGCTTGGCCATCACCGCGACCTGCTTGCGCTGTTCAATGATCTCGCCGTCCAGGGCGACCCGGGTGCGGTTGGCCTGGTCCTTGGTGGCGAGCAGGTCGCGCAGCACCCGGTCCTCGTTGGCGGCCACCGCGTCCAGTGCGGCGGCCCGATCCATGAAGCCCTCGGGGGTGTTGCTGTTGAGCAGCGCCGACATCGCGCCGAGCCGGCCGGTGCGATACGCCACCCCGGCGATCTCGCCAACCTTGCCGCTGCGCTGGTCGAGCTCGGCCTCGGTGGTCTTCAGTTGGGTGGCGAGCTGCTGCTGCCGCTGCACGGAGGTGTCCAGGGCGCGCTTCGCGTCCAGGTAGCCCTTGCTGGCCGCGTCGAGTTGGGCCCGCAGCGCCGGGGTGCCGCCCTCTTCGTCGGAGTCGGGTGCGGCGGCGGCCCGGAGGCCGCTCGGGGGTGCGGCCGAGGCGGCGCCGGCCGGGAGCGCGACGCTGAGGGCGAACATCGCGACGATCAGGGCCGCCAGTCGGGCGGAGGGTGGTCGTGCTGGTGCCACTGCGCATGTCCTTCCGTTAGCCGCCGACCGGGTTAGCTGACGGGTTCGGGACGGAAGATCCCTACCGCTGACGCGGATGCACCCCAGGAACGTGGTTCCCCGGTTCGCCACTCGGGCGATTAGGCGGCGACCATCACCGGCGCCGGGAGGGCGCCGCCTGGTGGAGGCCGGGACCGAGCCTACCGGTGCCGGTGGGGCAGTTGCAGCCGATGTGACGGACGGTGCGTACGTCGTCACGGCAATATCCGGCGAAGCCGAGGAAAGCTCCCAAAAGGCTGTCACCACTCGACCGGGCCGCAGGCCCCGGAGGCGGCGCTGGGCTCGATCTGCAACGTCGCGTGCTCGATCCGGAAGTCGTCGTGCAGGGCCGTACGCGCCGCGGTGAGCACCGCGCCGACCTCCGCGCCGGGTGCCATGGTCAGGTGTGCGGAGGCCACGTCCATGCCTGAGGTGAGCGTCCAGACGTGCAGGTCGTGCACCTCGACCACACCGGGCACTGCGGCCAACCGGTCGTGCACGGCGGTCACCTGGAGGTGTTCCGGGGCGGCCTGCACCAGGATGCGGACGGCGGCGCGGGCCAGCCGCCAGGTGCGCGGCAGGATGAACACGCCGATGGCGACCGCGACCAGTGGGTCGGCCCACCACCAGTCGGTGGCGGTGATGAGCAGTGCCGCGCCGATCACGCCGAGCGAGCCGAGCAGGTCGCCGAGCACCTCCAGGTAGGCGCCCTGGAGGTTGATGCTCTCCCGGGCGCCGACACGGAGCAGGGCGAAGGCGACGATGTTCGCGAGCAGGCCGAGCACGGCCACCGCGAGCATCGGGCCGGCGATGACCTCGTGGGGGTCGCCGAAGCGGCGGATCGCCTCGATCACCACGTAGACCGCGACGCCGGAGAGCAGGACGGCGTTGGCGAGCGCGGCGAGCACCTCGAGTCGGTAGAGCCCGAAGGTGCGTTGCGGGTCGCCGGTGGCGCGCCGGGTCGCGGTGATCGCGGCGAGCGCCATCCCGATGCCGAGCACGTCGGTGAACATGTGCCCGGCGTCGGAGAGCAGGGCGAGCGAGCCGGTGTGCAGGGCGGCCACCGCCTCGACCACCATCAGGGTGGCGAGCAGGCCGAACGCCGCCCAGAGTCGACCCCTGTGCCGATGTGCGGCATTGGCGACCGACCCATGGTGGTCATGACCTGCGCCCACGAGATACACCCTCCGCTGCCAGTCAGGACCCGGTCAAATGTATGCTCACATCGCTATGTATGCAAGTGTACGGCCGGCGACGCTCGCCGGCAGCCACCAGCACGGATCAGCCGGTCGGGTCGATGGTGGTGAGTCGCTGAGTGGCCCGGGAGAGCGCGACGTACAGGGTGCGCACCCCGGCACCCGGATCCGCCCGGATCTCGCTCGGTGCGACCAGCACCACCGCGTCGTACTCCATGCCCTTGGCCTCAAGGCTGGTCACCACCTGCAACCTTGGTGCGTCGAGCGCGCCGAGCCAGCCGACGACCTCGTCGCGGCGGGGGACCGGCGTGATCACCCCGACGGTGCCCTCCACCTCGGCCAGCAGGCCGGCGGCCGCCTCCACGATCGCCGTCTCCAACCCCGTCGCGGGCACCACCAGCTCGACCGGATCGACCCCGGTGGAGCGGACGGCGGTCGGCAGCGGCAGGTCAGGGTAGAGCCGGCGGATCTCCGCCGCCGCCACCGCGAAGATCTCCGCCGAGTTGCGGTAGTTGGTGGTGAGCGTGAAATCGTGCCGCTTGCGCCGGCCCAGCGCCTGGTCCCGGGCCCGGTCCAGCTCGTCGGGGTGGCCGGTCCACGCGGTCTGCGCGGGGTCACCCACCACCGTCCAGGAGGCCAGGCGGCCACGTCGACCGATCATCCGCCACTGCATCGGTGAGACGTCCTGGGCCTCATCCACCACCACATGCGCGTAATCCCGGTAGTCCGCCGGGCGCTCCCGAGCCGCCGCACGCGCGGCCCGCTGCCGGTCGCCGAGGGTGCTCAGCTCGCGTACGCCGCCAGCGAGCTGGAACGGGTCACGCCGGGCCCGGGCCGGCTGCGCCGGCTTACCGAGCAGCGCGTCCAACTCGTCCAGCAGTGCCACGTCAGCGATGGTCAGCCCGGCCGATTCCAGACTCCGGTACGCGGCGTTGAGCAGCCGGATCTCCGCGGAGGAGAGGATTCCCGAGGCGTACCGGCGCAGCCGGTCCGGCTGCGCCAGCCAGCCGAGCACGTGCCGAGGGTGCAGCCGCGGCCACCACGCCTTGAGGAACTCCCGGAACTCCGGCCGCTCGGCGATCTCGGCCTCGAAGGCCCGCTGCTCCGGCAGTTGAGTGATGCCCACCTCGCGGGCCTGGGCCCAGAGCGCGGCGAAGACCCCGTCGAAGCCGGCCCGGCGCACCTCGTTGCGTCGGGCGCCCCGTTGCAGCGCGCGATCCCGGACCCGGTCCAGCGCGGCCCGGTCCAGCCGCAGCAGCGTGCCCCGGTAGAGCAGCCGCAGCTCACCCGGGCCGCCGGGCACCGCGTCACGGGCCGCCCGCTCCAGCACCTGCCGCATCCGCAGCGACCCCTTCACCGCGGCCACCTCGGGCGGATCGGTGCGAGTGGCGGTCATCCCCGGGAAGAGGGTCCCCAGCGAGTGCAGGGTCGCCGTGTCCTCACCGAGCGACGGCAGAACCGAGGCAATGTACTCGACGAAGACCGATGACGGGCCGACCACCAGGATGCCGCCGCCCGCGTACCGGCTGCGGTCGGAGTAGAGCAGGAACGCGGCCCGGTGCAGAGCTACCGCGGTCTTGCCGGTGCCCGGGCCGCCCGCGACGATCGTCACCCCGGAGCTGGGCGAGCGGATCGCCTCGTCCTGCTCCCGCTGGATGGTCGCCACGATGTCCCGCATGCCCCGGCCGGTGGCCTTGGACAGG
Source organism: Micromonospora sp. NPDC005291 (assembly GCF_040607415.1). Classification (NCBI taxonomy): domain Bacteria; kingdom Bacillati; phylum Actinomycetota; class Actinomycetes; order Micromonosporales; family Micromonosporaceae; genus Micromonospora; species Micromonospora sp. NPDC005291. The sequence continues at coordinate 76,080 of NZ_JBEXGR010000026.1, read as the reverse complement.
GTGGCCAGCAACGCGCCGTCGCCGACGACCGTCATCCCCTCCGGGGCGGCGGTCGGGTCCAGCAACTCGTCCTCGATCCGGGTGACCCGCTCGCCGCGGGTCTGGATCGTGCGGCGGCGCACCAGATCCAGCGATTGCGCCGGGGTGGCCTGGTAGAAGGCGGCGGCGGCCGGAGCCCGCCAGTCGACGACCAGCGTGGTGGCGTCCTCGTCCCGGATCCCGAGTCGCCCGACGTGCAGCACCTGACGGTCGCGCAGGTCCATCCGACCGAAGACCAGCCCCTCATGCTCGGCATCCAGGGTGTGCCGCCGCTGCGCCGCGTGGAAGACCATCGCGTCGCGTTCGACCAGCGCACCGAACGTGCCCACCCGGGCCATCCGGTAGCCGTCGCGCTCGGCGCGGACCGCCGAGCGCCGCAGTTCGGCCAGTCGGGCGTACACCCGGTCGAGGTGGCGTTGCTCGGCGGCGATCTCCTGCTCCAGGCCGGTCTGGTCGGTCAACGCATGCTCCTTCGAAGATCGCCGGCAAGCGGCGGGAACCGCGCGGGCCAACGCAGAAGGGTACGGCCTCCGGCCCGGCCCGCCGCGCCCGAGGTGCGGGAACGGGGTCAGACACCCGTCGTGGCGGGGGTTGTGCCGTGCGTGCGGGGCGGCTGTTCGGCGAGCACCCGACGCAGGACGCCGGTCAGGGCGGCGTTCACCTCGTCCGGGCGCTCCATCATGAGCATGTGCCCGGCACCCGGGCAGACGGTCAGCTCGGTGGCCGGCAGGGCCGCGGCGATCGACTCGGCGCACGGCGGTGGGGTCAGCCGGTCCCGGTCGCCGACCAGGGCGGCGGCCGGCAGGTGGGCCAACGCGGCGAGGGTGTCCAGCCGGTGCTGGGTGCCGATGGAGGCGCGGAACCCGCCGATCGAGCGCAGCGAGGCACGAGCCACCGCCGAGGTCACCAGGCGGATGTCGGCCGGCTCGCAGCGGTCGCCGAAGAGCATCCACCGGATGCTCGGTTGCAGCGCGTTCAGCAGCGCCCGGGGCGCTCGCCACGAGCCGCACCGGGCCAGCACGCCGGCACCGGTCGTCTCGGCCAGCCGGATCAGCCGGGCGATCCGCGGCGAGAGCCCGTAGACGGTGTGTGTGTGCCCCTCGGCGGTGGTCGAGACGAAGACCAGCCCCGCCGTACGGGCGGCGAAGTGCGCGGGGTGGCGGTGGGCGTACTCCATGATCGTCATGCCGCCCAGCGAGTGCCCGACCAGGAGCACCGGCCCGGCCGGTGCCACCGCGTCGATCACCGCGACCAGGTCGTCGCCGAGCTGGGCCAGGGTGGCCGTGGGCAGCGCCATGCAGCTGGACCGGCCGTGCCCCCGCGCGTCGTAGGTGACCACCCGCACCGCCCCGTCGAGCGACGAGGCGGTGAGCGCGTCGACCTGCCGGTGCCAGGCGCGTCCATCCAGCGTCCAGCCGTGCAGCAGGATGGCGGTGACCTGGGCGTCCGTCGGCCCTGTCGCCTCGACGTTGAGCCGTACGCCGTCCGGCAGACCGACCTCGAACCGCTCCGGCATCGCCACCTCCCCAGGGCCGCCCGGCACCACCAGCACCTCCGATACCCGGCGGTAACACGGGCTACCCGCCATGACAGCACGCCAATCGCGCCGTGGCTAACATTCCCGACGCCGCCCGTGGTCGGCGGCGGCGGTCCAAGCTGAACGGCATGGTGTCGTCGGGATCGCCCATGGGCGGGACGTCGGGGCAGGGGCGGCAGGCCGGTGGCACGCCGCGCGCCGCGCTGGCCGATCTGCTCGCCGGCAATCGGCGGTTCGTCAGCGGCCAGCCGGTGCATGGACACGACGTGACGGCCGCCGCGGCCGCCTCCGGCGACCAGCAGCCATACGCCGTGGTGCTCGGCTGCATCGACTCGCGGGTGCCGCTGGAGGCGATCTTCGACCAGACCTTCGGCGCGATCTGCGTGATCCGTACCGGTGGGCACGTGCTCGATCGCGCGGTGTGCGGCTCGATCGAGTACGTGGTCGGCCAGCTCGGCGTACCGCTGGTCATGGTCCTCGGCCACGAGCGGTGCGGCGCTGTGGGTGCCGCGGTGGACGCGCTGCGGACCGGGCAGCGGCCCGGGGGCTCGCTGGCGCACCTGGTGGACGAGATCGCCCCGGCGGTGACCGAGGCGGGGATCGACGATCCGGCGGTGCATCCGCTGGCGATCCGCCGGCACGTCCGGCGCACGGTGCAGACCCTGCGCGAGGACGACCTGCTGGCCGGACCGGTCGCCACGGGCCGGGTCGCCGTGGTCGGCGGCCTCTACGACCTGGCCACCGGCGAGGTCGCTCTGCTCGACCAGGGCTGAACCGTCCCGGAACGCGAAACCGCCCGCCGGATCTCCGGCGGGCGGTTCAGCTGATGCGGTGGGGAAGGGCTCAGCCCTCGAAGACGCCGGCCGCGACCAGGCGCTTCTCGGTGGCCTCCCAGCCGTCACCCGGGTGGGTGGCAGCCAGGTTGTTGATCTCTGCCCGGATCTTGGTGGCGTGGCCGGCGGCGGCCAGCACGCGGATCTCCTCGACGAAGGCGTCGGAGTCCGTGCGCAGGTGCGCGGTCTTGCCGTTGGTCAGGTTCCGCACGTAGGCGTGCTTGCCGCCGTTGAGCGGGATGAGGTACTTGAACTCGCCCAGCACGCTGAGGGCGCCACCCTGGCCAGCCTGGCCGGCCCGGACGGACGCGCGCGCGGTCTTAGAGGTGTTGCTCGCCACGGAGGTACTCCTTGCAAGACGTACGGGAGGACTGGACGTCCGGGGGCTGTGTGCGGGCCCCACTGACTCGGCCCGCGAAGGTCTAACGCGGCATAAGCCGCCGGTGGAACTGTACAGGACCACGACATCATGCTGGTCGTCGCGGTGTCCTGAGAGGTAACGGCGACCACCCGTCCGGCTATTCCACCCGGCGTTTTTTCCGATTCCCTGGCGCACCACCCGCCACAGGAGTAATCATGTGTTGCAGTAACCACCTGGGTGGACGAGGTCGTAGGGGAAGACGCACCTCGCTCTCCGGGAGGTCACCGTGCCAACGCGTGGCGTCGTATACGTCCACTCGACCCCACTCGCCGTGTGCTCGCACGTCGAGTGGGCGATCGCGCGCGTCCTAGCCGCGCCGGTCAACCTGCAGTGGACGGCACAACCCGTCGACCCCGGCGCACGCCGGGCCGAGTGCGGGTGGACCGGTCGTCCGGGAACGGGCGCCGATCTGGCTGCTGCCCTACGGCAGTGGCCCATGATCCGTTTCGAGGTCACCGAGGAGCCGAGCCCCGGCGCCGACGGTGAGCGTTTCATGTACGTGCCGGCCCGTGGTCTGTTCCGGGCCACCGTCGGCGTGGCCGGCGACATCCAACTCGGCGAGGACCGGCTGCGGGCCCTGATGGTCGCTTCCCGGGCCCCGGAGGCGTTGGCGCACGCCCTGGACAAGGCGCTCGGCACCGCGTGGGACGCGGACCTGGAGCCCTACCGGTACGCCGGCGACGGCGCCCCGGTGACCTTGCTCACGCGGGTCGGCTGACCCGGCGGCGTGCGAGTCGGCCACCAGCCAGCACGCTGTAGCTGGGGGCGTGCGGGCGGTAAGGTCAAGTTGCCCTGATAAGGGGGAACTGGTGGGATAGGTGGCGTGTCGAATCGCCCGTGGCGCGCCAGTGTCGCTGCCGCCGCCCTGACCGCTCTGCTCCTCTCCGGCTGCTCGGGTGCCCCGGACCGCCCCGCCCCGACGCCCGACCCGGCCATCACCTCCGCCGGCCCCAGCACCAGCACCCCCGCCGCGCCGCCGGCCGGTGACCCCGCCGCCCGTGCCGCCGCGCTGGTCGCCACACTGTCCGACGAAGATCTGGTCGGCCAGGTGCTGATGCCATACGCCTACGGCGACTCGGCGACGAAGGTCTCCGCCGGCTCGGCGGCCGGTAACCAGGCGCTGGCCGGGGTCGACACACCCGCCGACATGATCACCAAGTACCGGCTGGGTGGCCTGATCCTGGTCGGATTCAGCGCCGACGACCCGACCAAGGGCAACCAGGAGACCACCAACGTCGACAATCCGAAGCAGGTGCACGAGCTCACCACCGGGCTGCGTGTCGCCGCCGGTCGGATCGCCGCCGGCCCCGCGCCACTCCTGATCGGCACCGACCAGGAGTACGGCGTCGTCACCCGGGTGACCGACGGGGTCACCGTGCTGCCCAGCGCCCTCGCGGCAGGCGCGGCCGGCGACCCGAAGCTCACCGAGGCCGCCTGGCGTGCCGCCGGCACCGAGCTGGCAGCCATGGGGATCAACGTCGACTTCGCCCCGGTGGCCGACGTGCTGGCCACCCGCAGCACCGTGATCGGCTCCCGGTCGTACGGCGCCGACCCGCAGAAGGCCGGGGCCCAGGTCGGCGGTGCCGTCCGCGGCCTACAGGCGGTCGGGGTAGCGGCCACCCTGAAGCACTTCCCGGGGCACGGCCACAGCGCCGACGACTCGCACCAGGACCTGCCGGTGCTCACCCAGTCCGCCGAGGCGTTGCAGAGCGGCGCGTGGCCGCCGTTCACCGCCGGGATCGACGCCGGGGCGATGGCGGTCATGTCCGGCCACCTGGACGCGCGCGCGATCGACCCGGGGACCCCGGCGACCTTCTCGCACAAGCTGCTCACCGACGTGCTGCGCGGCCAACTCGGCTTCAAGGGTGTGGTGATCACCGACGGGATGAACATGCCACCCGCGAAGCGCTGGGCGCCCGGAGAGGCGGCGGTCCGAGCGCTGAACGCCGGTAACGACCTGATCCTGATGACTCCGAACGTCGGCCAGGCGTACGACGGGCTGCTCGCCGCGTTGCGCGGCGGGTCACTGCCCCGGGCCCGGCTGGTCGAGGCAGTCACCCGGGTGCTGACCATGAAGTTCCGGCTCGCGGAGCTCCCGGCGGCGCAGATGTCCACGCTCAACACCCCGGCTCACCGCGCGGCAGCCGACGCGCTGGCCGCCGCCGCCGTCACCGTGCTGCGGGGCACCTGCGGTGGCGCCGTACGCAGGCCGGTCACCGTCACCTCCTCCACCGGTCGGGACGGCACCAGGGCCGCGCTCACCGCCGCTCTGACCGCCGCCGGTGTGCCGGTCAAGCCCAGCGGCGGCACGATCGTGCACCTGGTGGGCTACGGCGACGGCGCCAGCGACCTGCGCGCCGACGCGGCGGTCACGGTTGCCATGGACACCCCGTACGTGCTGGCTGACGCGGCGTCACCGACGCTGCTGGCCACGTACTCCTCCAGCCGGGCGTCGATGACCGCACTGGCCGCCGTGCTGGCCGGCAAGGCCCGACCGGGCGGCCGGTCCCCGGTGGCGGTCACCGGCCTGCCCGCCACCACCTGCGGCACCTGACCCACTCCGACCGTTCCGGACCCGCGGGCGCAAAAACCCCTCGCCACGGGCGGCACCGGCCTGGCAACCTCGGCGCCATGGCAGCGCCACAGGGCTTTCGGTACGACCAGCGCGCGGACGGCACGGTGGTGATCACCCACCACGGGCGGGTGGCCGGCACGCTGCGCGGTGGCCGGGCAGCGGAGTTCCTCGCCGAGGTCGACGACGACCCGCAGTTGGTGATGGCCCGCTGGACCGGCAACTACCGCCACGGCAACGAGCGCACCGCGAAGCGGCACCCCCGCAACCGTGCCTGAACGAAGGCAGGGCCCCTTCTCATCGCCAGGCGATGGGAAGGGGCCCTTCTAACTTTTGGAGCGGGATCTCAGGGTCGCGTGAAGACCAGCGCCACGTTGTGGCCGCCGAAGCCGAACGCGTTGTTCAACGCGGCGGGGATCTCCATGTGGCGTGCCTTGTGGGCGGCGACCTCCAGGGTGAGCCCGTCCTCCGGGTCATCCAGGTTGATCGTCGGAGGAACGACACTGTCGCGGATGGCCAGGATGGTGGCGATCGACTCCAGCGCGCCGGCCGCACCGAGCAGGTGACCGGTCATCGACTTGGTCGCGGCCAGCACCGGGTGGTCGCCGAGCGCCTTGTGCAGCGCGCCGATCTCCAGCATGTCCCCGACCGGGGTCGAGGTGGCGTGCGCGTTGACGTGCACGATGTCCCGCTTGGCCACACCCGCGTCCGCGATCGCCTTGGCGATGGCCCGGATGGCGCCCTCACCCTCGGCGTGTGGCTGCACGATGTCGTACGCGTCGGAGGTGATGCCGGCGCCAGCGAGGCGCGCGTACACCCGGGCACCCCGGGCGGCGGCGTGGTCGGCCCGCTCCAGCACGATGACGCCGGCGCCCTCGCCGAGAACAAAGCCGTCCCGGCCCTTGTCCCATGGGCGGGAAGCCCGCTCCGGGTCGTCGTTGCGGGTCGACATGGCCCGCATCGAGCTGAACCCGGCGATCGGCAGCGGGTGGATGACCGCCTCGGTGCCGCCGGCCACCACCACGTCGGCGCGGCCGGAACGGATGATGTCCAGGCCCAGTGCGATCGCCTCGGCGCCGGTGGCGCAGGCGCTGGCCACCGCGTGCACGCCGGCCTTGGCGCCCAGCTCGAGCCCGACCCAGGCGGCCGGACCGTTCGGCATCAGCATCGGGATGGTGTGCGGGGAGACCCGCCGCGGCCCGGACGCCTCCAGGATGTCGTCCTGGGCGAGCAGGGTGGTGGCACCGCCGATGCCGGAGCCGACGCTGACGGCCAGCCGCTCCCCGTCGAGGTCGGAGCCGGCGAGGCCGGCGTCCGCCCAGGCCTGCTGCGCCGCGATGATCGCGATCGCCTCGGAACGGTCCAGTCGGCGCAGTCGGATCCGGTCCAGCACCTCGGACGGCTCCACGGCCAGTTGGGCGGCGATCCGGACCGGCAGTTGCTCGGCCCACTCCTGGGTGAGGGCACTCACCCCGGAGCGGCCGGCGAGCATGGCGTCCCAGGTCGACGCGACGTCCCCGCCAAGCGGGGTCGTCGCGCCGAGCCCGGTGACGACGACGTCGGGACGACTCATGATCAGGACTGCGCCGAGATGTAGCTGACAGCGTCACCGACGGTCTTGAGGTTCTGCACCTCGTTGTCCGGGATCTTGACGCCGAACTTCTCCTCGGCAGCCACCACGACCTCCACCATGGAGAGCGAGTCGACATCGAGGTCGTCGGTGAAGGACTTCCCCTCGGCCACGTCGTCCGGGTTCACTCCGGCAACCTCTTCGAGGATCTCGGCGAGGCCGGTGGTGATCTCGTCACGGGTCATTGCGGTTGGTTCCTTTCATCGGGGGTTCTCCGGCGGACGGCGTCGCCGACCGCCACTCCTCGACGCCTACGCGCCCGAGGGGGTCTTCAGGGGCAACGGACGACCTGACCGGCGTAGGTCAGGCCACCGCCGAAGCCGAACAGCAGCACCGGTGCGCCCGAAGGCACCTCCCGGCGCTCGACCAGCTTGGACAGGGCCAGCGGCACGCTCGCCGCGGAGGTGTTGCCGGACTCGACGATGTCCTTCGCGATGATCGCGTTGGGGATGTTGAGCCGCTTGACGATGCCGTCGATGATCCGGGTGTTGGCCTGGTGCGGCACGAACGCGGCCAGCTCCGACGGGTCGACCCCGGCCCGCTCACAGGCCTGCCGTGCGAGCGGCGCCAGCGCGGTGGTGGCCCAGCGGAACACCGACTGCCCCTCCTGCTTGATGTACGGGCGCCAGCCCTCGATGCGGACCGCGTCGCTCTTTTCCGGTGCCGAACCCCAGACCACCGGGCCGATCCCGGCCGGCTCGTCGTCGGCGGTGGCGGTGACCACCGCGGCGCCAGCGCCGTCCGCGAAGATGATGCAGGTGGAGCGGTCGGTCCAGTCGGTGAAGTCGGAGAGCTTCTCCGCCCCGATGACGATCGCGTTGCGCGACGAGCCGGCCCGGATGGCGTGGTCGACGATGCTCAGCGCGTAGGCGAAGCCCGAGCAGGCGGTGTTGACGTCGAACGCGCCCGGCGCGGCGATGCCCAGCTTGGCGGCGACCCGGCAGGCCACGTTCGGGCTGCGGTCGATGGAGGAGCAGGTGGCGACCACGACCAGGTCGATGTCGGCGGCGGTCAGGCCGGAGTTGGCCAGCGCCTTGCCGGCGGCGGCGGCGGCCATGTCGGCCACCGTCTCGCTGTCGGCGATCCGCCGGGTGACGATGCCGACGCGGTCGCGGATCCACTCGTCGTTGGTGTCGACGAGCTGGGCGATCTCGTCGTTGGTCACCACCCGGGACGGCTGGTAGTGCCCCATCGAGACGATGCGACTGCCAGTCATGAGCGACCTCCGATGCGGGCGATCAGGTCCCGTGCGGCCGGCAGGTCGTCCGGGGTGTTCAGGGTGACGATCTCCGGGGCGCCGTCGCCCTTGAGGTCCCGCTTGACCAGCCCGGCGAGGGTGCCGGCCGGTGGCAGCTCGATCACGCCGGTGACACCGAGGTCGGCCAGCGTACGCATGCACAGGTCCCAGCGCACCGGCGCGGTGACCTGCCGGACGAGGCGCTGCACCATGTCCGGACCGTTGTCGACCGCGGTGCCGTCGAGGTTCGACAGCAGGATCCGGGCCGGGTCGGCGGAGGTGATGCCGGCGGCGACGGCGGCGAGCGCGGTCTCGGCCGGGGCCATGTACGGGGTGTGGAACGCGCCGGCCACCTGGAGTCGGATGATCCGGGCCCTGGCGGGTGGCTCGGCGGCGAGCTTGTCGAGCCCGTCCAGCGCGCCGGCGGCGACGATCTGCCCGGCGCCGTTGCGGTTGGCCGGATACAACCCGTGCGCCTCGATCGCGGCGAGCACGTCGTCGGGGTCGCCGCCGAGCACGGCGGCCATTCCGGTCGGCTCCAGCGCGCACGCGGCGGCCATCTCCCGGCCTCGTACGCCGGCGAGGGTGATCGCGGCTTCGGCCGACAGCACACCGGCCACGGCGGCGGCACCCAACTCGCCGACGCTGTGGCCGGCGGTGAGCGCGACGCCGTCCAGCGGCAGGTGCTCGACCGCGAGCAACGCCGCGGCGACCAGCAACGGCTGGGTGCGGGCGGTGTCCTTGATCTCGTCGGCGTCGGCGGCGGTGCCCAGATGCATCAGGTCGACCCCGGCCAGCGCCGACCACTCGCGCAGGCGCGCCTCAGTGCCGGTCAGGTCGAGCCAGGGAGTCAGGAAGCCGGGTTTCTGAGAACCCTGGCCGGGACTAAGTACGGCGAGCACGCCTATGACTCTCCCGGATACGCGTGGGTAAAGCGGTGCCGCCTCCGACCAAACCACACTAGGACCTTTGGAGGTTTCCTACAAAGATCGGCGGGGATCATCCTCAGTATGGGTGGTTTTCCGGGTGGCCGGGGTCATTGTCTGAGTCGGGACGGGTGAGGTCAGCGGGGCGACCGGATCCAACCGACCCACGGTCAGCGCGACCTGAAGGGCGAACGCGTCCCGGGGAACCAGCGGCGAGAAGCCGGTGACCTCGGCGATCCGCCGCAGCCGGTAACGCACGGTGTTCGGGTGTACGAACAGCGCACGGGCGGCGCTCTCCAGCGTGCCACCGGCGGCCAGGAACGCGTCCAGGGTCGCCAGCAGTTCGCCACCGGCGCGCACCAGGGTCGCGTACACGTCGTGCCGCAGCCGCCGACGGGCCTCCGCGTCGCCAGCGAGGGCCCGCTCCGGCAACAGGTCCGCGGCCGGCACCGGGCGAGGGGCGCTGGGCCATGCCGGCGCCGCCCGGAAACCGGACAGCGCGGCCCGCGCCGACTCGGTCGCCTCATCCAGGCTGGGCACGGCCGGGCCGACCACCACCGGGCCGTCCCCGAACGCGCTCAGCAGCTTGGCGGTGGCGGTCAGCGGGTCCGCCGCGCCACCCAGCACGATCACCAACCGGTCACCGTGGACCCCGCCGATCACCTCCACGCCGATCCGGCGGGCCTGCCGGTAGACCACGTGCAGCACCGCCGAGACCTCCCCGCCGGGCGACCGACCGACCGCCACCGCCACCGGCGGCGCGTCCGCCCAGCCGAGCGCGGCGGCCCGACTGGCCAGCACGTCCGGCGAGTCACCGCGCAACAACGCGTCGACCAGCAGAGCCTGCAACCGGGCGTCCCACGCGCCGCGTGACTCGGCGGCCCGCGCGTACACCCGGGCGGCGGCGAACGCGATCTCCCGGGAGAAGCGCAGCACCGCTTCGCGCAGTTGCTGCTCCTCGCCCTCGACGGCCAGGTGCGACACCTGCTCCTCGACCACGTCGATGGTCACCTTGATCAACGCCACGGTCTGCTGGAGGGTGATCGACCGGGCCAGTGCGATGGGGGCGGCGGCGAAGACCTCGTCGGAAACCTCCTGGGTGCTGTCCGCCGTGCCGCCCCCGTCGCGCAACCACTGCACCAGCGACCGGGCGCCCGCCTGGGCCACCAGCATCACCCAGGAGCGCTGGTCGGCCGGCAGCGCCCGGAACCACGGCAGCGTCTCGTCCATCCGGGCCACGCTGGAGGTGGCCAACGCTCCCGCCGAACGCTCGATCCGGCGCAGCGTGGCCGCCAGCTCTCCACCGCCCGGCGTACTCACCGCCCTAGCCTGACACGTCGTGAGCAGCCCATCCACGCCGGCACCGGTCAGCGGATAGCCGGAAGGACGGTTAGACCGGCACCCTTCACCGAACTGTTGAGCGCGCGACCGGGGCTGTGGAGGAAGCACAGAGCGCTGGGTCTGCCCGCCAGCCACTCGGGCTCGCCCTCCGGGCTGAACCCGAACACCTGGAACCGGCTCCCCACGTCACTCTCCGGCAACCCGACGTAACGGGCGACGGTGGACAGGCGCCCCGCGTCCGTGATGTCGTCGGTGAATTCCTCGACCTCGGGGTCAGCCCGCCAGATGCCGGCGAACTCGGTGTCGTGCGGCCCCGTGCAGGAGGCGGGCGGCAGATCGCCGGACTCCGACGGATCGGTGAAGCAGGTGTACCGCAGCGGCGAATCGCTGGTCAGGGCGCCCCGCAGGCTGTTCGCCCCGGGATTCGGGAACCACCGGTCCACGGCATGCATCTCCAGCAGATCGCAGCGGTACCACCGCTCACCCGCCTTCCAGCGCGCCGCCGACGGGGTCAGCGCCCGCATCGCCAGCCGCGACTCGCGCCAGTCACCGCCCAGGAAGCGAGCAGCCTCGGTGTCGCAGGATTCGTACAGCCGCCAGATCGCCTCGGTGTCGGCGGCCGGGGGCGCCGGCGCGGCGCCTTCCGCGCCGGCGATCCGGCCGACCAGGAACGTCTCAGCCTCGTGCTTCGAGGAGCAGGGGATTGGGGTGTACGCCTCGGGGCTGCGCTCGTCGGAGGCGGTGGCGTGACACACCCCTGCCTTGGGGGCGAAGGTCGAAGTCGCCTCCTCGGTGGGACTGCTGTCACAACCGCCCGCCCCCACGGTCAGCGCCACAAGGATCGTCGTTCCCCACGACCGTCGCACGTTGTCTCCATCCTGGGCAGCCGTCCGCGGCACCGGTGGCGCGCAGCGTACGGCAGGCGGACAGTCCGCCGGCGTCCGGAGTGGACGGAACAAGCTCACGGTTGCGGGGGAGTGGGTAGGCCCAGCTCCTGGGCCAGGATCGCGGCCTGCACCCGGCTGCGAAGGTGCAGCTTCGCCAGGATCCGGCTCACGTGGGTCTTGGTGGTGCTCTCCGCCAGCACCAGCCGGTCGGCGATCTGCTGATTGGACAAGCCCAGGCCGAGGCAGGCCAGCACGTCACGCTCGCGCGGGGTGAGTGTGCCCAGCGCGGCCCGGGTGTCCGCCGACGCGCCCGGCGCGGTGGCCGCGAAGGCGGTGATCAACCGGCGGGTCACCGCGGGGGCGATGAACCCGTCGCCGCGCGCCACCGTCCGCACGGCGGTCACCAGGCCATCGGCGTCGGTGTCCTTCAACAGGAACCCGGCCGCGCCGGCACGCAACGCACCGAAGACGTACTCGTCGAGGTCGAAGGTGGTGAGCACCAGCACGTCGGCGAGCCCTTCGGTGACGATCGCCCGGGTCGCGGAGATCCCATCCCGGTGAGGCATCCGTACGTCCAGCACCGCCACGTCCGGGCGCAGCTCCCGACACAGCCGCACCGCCTCGTCGCCGTCGGCCGCCTCGCCGACCACCTCGAGGCCCGGCGAGCCGCGCAGGATCAGGGCCAGTCCGGCCCGTACCGCAGGCTGGTCGTCCGCGAGCACCACTCGTACGCTCGCGTCCCCCGACGAGCGCACCGGCCCGGTCACCCGACCTCCCCGGTGGGCAGCACGGCGCGGACCTGCCAGCGGCCGTCACGCGGCCCGGCGGTGAACTGGCCGGCCAGCAGGGTGGCCCGCTCCCGCATCCCGATCAGCCCCGCCCCGGCACCCGGCAGCCCTGCCCCGCCCCGGCGTACCCGATTCTCCACCGTCACCACCACCTCCGCCGGGCCGTACGCGATCGTCACCTTTGCCTCGCCCGTGCCGTGCTTGAGCGCGTTGGTCAGCGACTCCTGCACGATGCGGTACGCGGCGAGGTCCACCCCCACCGGCAGTGGGCCCGGCGTGCCATCGGTGCGGAGCCGCACCGCGAGGCCGGCGGCCCGGAGCCGCTCGACCAACCCGTCCGCCTCGGCGAGCCGCGCGATGACCGCCTCCGGCAGCGCCGGGCTGTCACCCGCCGGGGCCGGCCCGCCGCTGGTCCCCGGCTCACGCAGCACTTCGATCATCTGACGCATCTCCGCCAGGCCCTGCACGCTGCTTTCCCGGATCACCCGCAACGCCGATTCGACCTGGCCGCGATCGAGCCCGGGTACGGACAGCACGGCCGTGGCGTGGATGGCCACCGCGCTGAGGTGGTTGGCGACGACGTCGTGCAGCTCCCGGGCCATTCGGGCGCGTTCGGCGCTGACCGCCTGCCGGCGGTCCAGCTCGACCAGCCGGGCGGTCTGCTCAGCCCGGTCCCGCTCGGCGGCGGCCTGGTCGCGGTACTGCCGCACGCTGATCCCGGTCAGGACCGGCACCAGCCCGGCGAGCACCACCGGCACCCCGACGGCGACCCCGCGCCACTGGTCGAAGACGAGCACGCCGGCCACCGCGCCGACCAGGCTGAACCCGATGGTCACCCGCAGCAGCCACGGCCACAGCCGGGGTGGGCCGTAGACACAGGCGTCGTAGAGCACCTGCGTGTAGATCAGGATCGTCCCCAGCGAGCCGCCGAGCGCGGTGTCCACGACCAGCGCCACGGTGCCGACGGCCAGGCTGGTGCGCGGGGCGACGCGGCGTAGGCCCACGGCCACGCACATCGTCAGCAGTGGCGGCAGGAACAGGACCTGCGGCACGTCCGGGTGCGGACGGATCTGCGGTTGCCAACCGAGGGCGTACAGCACCAGGCCGCCGGCCAGCGACGCGCCGGCCAGCGCGAGGTCCCGGCCGCGGGTGCCGGAGCCGAGCCACGGTGGCGGTCGCATGCCCCCGATCCCACCACAGCCGTCGACCGTCGGACTCCGCCCCCGGGAGGACTCCGCCGGACCCGGCATGCGCCGAAAGGGGTACGCCCACCGCGCGTCGATCCGGCAAGAATGATCATCATGATTCCCACCGAGACCACGGCCACGCTCGCCCGCGAGATCGACGCCACCTGCCGGCTGACCGGCACGTTCGTGCTCCGCTCCGGCCGGACCGCCGACGAGTACTTCGACAAGTACCGCTTCGAGGCGGATCCCCGCCTCCTGGACCGGGTGGCCGCCCAGTTGGCGCCCCTGGTGCCGACGGACACCGAGGTGCTGGCCGGGCTCGAGATGGGCGGGATCCCAGTGGTGACCGCGCTGGGCCGGCACACCGGGCTGCCCTGCGCCTTCGTGCGCAAGACCGCCAAGCCGTACGGGACGGCCCGGCTGGCCGAGGGGGCAAAGTTGGCCGGGCGGCGGGTGCTGGTGGTCGAGGATGTGGTCACCTCCGGCGGCCAGGTGGTCATCTCCACCGGCCAGCTACGCGAACTGGGTGCCCGGGTGGAGCACGCCCTCTGCGTCATCGACCGTGCCGAGGGCGGGACCGAGGCGCTCGCCGGTCACGGCGTGGCGCTGCGGGCGCTCTTCACCCGGGCCGACCTGGAGGCTCACCGCACCCGCTGACCGCCGGTCTCCGCCCCGGCCGCGACCCTCGGGGTGAACGGCGCGAAAAGAAGCTGTGAACTGCGCAACTGGATCCCGCGCTCACCGTCGTCTTCGGGAACTGGCCGGTCCCGACCCCAGGTACGCCGCGCGCGGCCCGTCGGTCCCGGCCAGTACGGTGACAGGGCACGTCGGGGGGGACCGGCGGGTGAGGCGAGCGTGAGGAGACCGGGGATGGCGCACGGGGAGGCCGAGCACGGCTGCGCCCAGGGCGAGCCCTGCCGGCCGGGGCACCACGACCCGCAGGCGGCCGGCAAGCACCGCCGGCCGGTCGGCGGCGCGTCATCGCACCCGGTGGAGCCGCTCATCGGCCGGGCCGATGACGAGACCGCGCTCCCGCGCCAGCGCTCCGCAGAGCCCACACCCCTCGCCGAGCCCGACTCGGACGTCCCGGCTGGTTGCCTCAGCGCACTTCCCGGCTGGGCCGGGGCGCATCGGCACGGACCGGTCCGGCCGCGTCCACGGGCCACCCGCCGGGAGCGCCCACCCCGCCGTTGGTGCTGACCACCGCGTCGTTGGTGCTGACCACCGCCGCCCGAGAGAGCCGTCCGCGCGGGCTGCCTGGCCGGCGCGGCTGATGCCCGTGGCCAGCGCGGCGCTGATCAGCGCGTGCGGCAGATCAGCGCGTGCGGCAGATCAGCGGGTGCGGCGGGTCAGCGGGTGCGACGGGTCGGTGGTGCGACGGCGAATCAGCAGGGCGATCCCGGCGAGGCCGACCGTGATGGTCAGCATCACCCCGACGTTGAGCAGCAGCAGGTGCTGCAAGTCGCCGAGGGCCTCGTCGAGGTCCTTCGCGGGGTCGAGCGTGTCCTCCGGGAGCACCCGCTCGCCGCCGCCCACGCCGCCGCTGACCGTGTCGAACTGCCGCTCCAGCGGCGCACCGGCGGCGCGCAGGGTCTCCGACATGCTGAGCCGACCGAGGAACCACGCGGCGCTGGTCTTGCGGGCATCGGGCTGCTTCGCCGGCCGGAAGATCCGCGGGCCACCGGCCGCCTTGGGATAGAGGTCGTACGTCTGCTTCGGCGTTTCCCCGGCGAGCACCACGACCGTGTACTTCGGACCGAGGTCGGCCGGCTTCGGGCCTTTCGGCATGCCGGTGCCAGCGAGGAAGTTGACCTGGTCGATGATCGCGCCCACCTGGGTAGGCTGCGTGTCCGCGCGCAACCGCAGCGGCGCGGACAGGCCCACGCCGGTGATGTCGACTCCGGCGGGTGCCGGCTTTGGCGCCGCCGATGCCGGGCCGGCGGTGCCGAGCGACAGCAGCGCCGTCGCCAGGGTGCCCGCCAACACGGTGGCCAACCGCCTTATCTGTCGGACCATCCCGCCTCCTCGCCCCGTTCGATGGATGGCTTCGTTGTGACGTCTGGACCGGTCCACCGGTGCGGCATCGACCTGACGGTCGGTCCACTCTTACAGACTCCGCAGAACGTCGATGAGTTGCAGCTTGTGGAACAGTAATTGGAACTATCTGCGATCTCTGCTCGACTAATGAGGAGCGGTTTGATCAGCGGGCGGATCGTACCCTTACGGAGGGGTTCATGGGGGGCAGGGTTACACGTACGGCGCGGGTTGTGCCAGTGGTGCTCGGCGTGGCGTTCGGTGTGTCGTTTTTGGCGCCTGCGACGCCGGCCGCCGCGCACAACTCACTGACCGGCAGCGATCCGCGCGACGGCGCCCGGGTGGCGACGGCGCCCGCCCGGATCGAGCTACGGTTCCTGGCCAAGCCGGCGCCGGCTACGACGAAGATCACAATATCGGGACCGGACAATGTGGTCGCCGGCGGCCCACCGGTCTTCGAGGGCAGCCGCGTGCGTGTGCCGTTCAAGCCGGCCGCGGCAGGGCTCTACATCGTCGGCTACCAGCTCGCGTCCTCCGACGGGCACCCGGTGAAGGGCGAGGTGCGGTTCACCCTCACCACCGGCACGGCCGCCGACCCGTCCGCCTCGCCGTCTGCCGCTGGTCCGTCGGCCTCGGCCGGAGCGCCCTCGGTTGACCCGTCAACCGTTGCTACGGCCTCAGCCTCAGCCTCAGCTGGGCCGGCGTCGGCGACACCCGGCAGTCCGACGGCGTCCACGGTGCCGACGGCGTCGGAGCACTCCGACTCCGGCGGGCGCTGGTGGCTCTGGGCGCTCGGCGGCCTGGTGCTGCTCGCCGCGCTCGCCGCCGGCCTGGTGTTCCGCCGCCGACGTGGCGCCGCCTAGTCGATCATGGGGTTGTGGTGGCGGACATAGCCCCCGGAGGGTGCCGAACCAGGCACCACAACTCCATGATCGACAGGGGCTGCGCGCCCCGGCGGAGGCGTTCAGACCAGGCGGAGTCGGGCGGCGCGCATCCGGGTCAGGGTGCGCTCGCGACCGAGCACCTCCAGCGACTCGAACAGCGGCAGGCCCACGGTGCGGCCGGTGACCGCGACCCGTACCGGCGCCTGGGTCTTACCGAGCTTGAGACCACGCTCGGCGCCGACCGCCTCCAGTGTCGACTTCAGCGACTCGGCGTCCCAGGACTCCAGCGCGTCGAACGCCGCGATGGCGGCGTCCAGCAGATCGGCGGAGCCGTCCTTCATCGTCTTGGCCCAGGCGGCCTCGTCGATCAGCGGCGAGGCCAGGAAGAGGAAGTCGACGTTCGGCACGATCTCGCTGAGCACCGTGATCCGGGTCTGGGCCAGCGGCGCCACGGCGGCGAACGCGTCGGCGTCAAATTCCTCCGGCTGCCACGGCGGCGGCGCGATGGTCCCGGTGCCGGTCAGCCACGGCTGGCAGGCGTCGATGAACTCGGCCACCGGCAGGGCGCGAATGTAATCACCGTTGAACGCGCGCAGCTTCTTCTCGTCGAAGAACGCCGAGGAGAGATTGACCTCGTCCAGCCGGAACTCGTCCTCGATCACCGACCAGGGAACGATCTCCCGGTCGCCGGAGGGAGCCCAGCCGAGCAGCATGAGGTAGTTGCGCATCGCGCCGGCGAGGTAACCCTCGTCGCGGTACGCCTCCAGGGCGACCTTGTCCCGGCGCTTGGAGAGCTTCTGCCGCTTCTCGTTGACCACCACCGGCACGTGCGCCCAGACCGGCGGCTTGACCCCGAGGGCTTCCCAGAGCAACTGCTGCTTGGGAGTGTTGGGCAGGTGCTCCTCGGCCCGGATCACGTGGGTGATCCCCATGGTCATGTCGTCGACGACGTTGGCCAGCAGGAAGACCGGTGAGCCGTCGCCCCGGGCGATGACGAAGTCCTCGATGAGCTTGTTCTCGAAGGTGGGCTCGCCGCGGATCAGGTCCACCACCACGGTCGCGCCCTCGTCGGGCGTACGGAAGCGCAGCGCCCGACCTTCACCCGGGCCGAGGCCGAGGTCGCGGTGGTAGCCGTCGTAGCCCTGGTACTGCGAGCCGGTGCGGGCCTGCACGTCCTCACGGGTGCAGTCGCAGTAGTAGGCGCGGCCCGACTCGTACAGGCGCGCGGCGGCGGCCCGGTGCTCGCCGGCGTTCGCCGACTGGAAGTACGGGCCCTCGTAGCTCCCCCGGGAGATGCCGATCCAGTCCAGCGCGGAGAGGATGCCCTCGGTCCACTCGGGCTTGTTGCGCGCCGCGTCAGTGTCCTCGATGCGCAGCACGAACACCCCGCCCTGCTGCTTGGCGTAGATCCAGTTCTGCAGCGCCGAGCGGGCACCGCCGACGTGGAACATACCGGTCGGGGAGGGGGCGAAGCGCACACGTACCGTCACGTCCCCCAGCCTACGGGCGGCGGCCAGCGCATTGTCCGGCGGGCCGGTCAGGGGACTGAGCGGATCTTGACGACCAGGGCGCTGCCGATCAGGGTGACCACGGCGGTGACCGCGTACAGCGTGGGGTAACCGCCCAGGTACACCACGAGCGGGGCGGAGAGCGCCGGGCCGAGCACCTGCGGCGCCGAGTTGGCGATGTTGATGACGCCGAGGTCCTTGGCCCGGTCGGTGGCCCGGGGCAGCACCTGGGTGATCAACGCGGCGTCCACCGAGAGGTAGACGCCGTAGCCGGCGCCGAGCAGCAGCGCGGCGACGATCGCCATGGGCCAGACCGGCGCGACCGCGAGCAGCAGCGCCGCCACCGCCATGATCAGCCCGGAGGCGATCACGTAGATCTTGCGGCGCCCGGAGCGGTCCGACAGTCGGCCGGCGACCACCGCCGTCAGCATCATGCCGAGCGTGTAGAGCAGGATCAGCACCAGCAGGCCAGCCTCGGGATCGGGGTGGCGCACCCCGTCGGTGAGGAAGTACAGCAGGTAGAGGGTGCCCAGCGCGTTGCCGAGTTGGACCAGGAACCGGGTGATCCAGGCCCAGGCGAAGTCGGGGTGCCGGCGCGGGCTGATCCACATCGAGGCCAGCAGCGCCCGCGTCCGCAGCACCGGCCGATGCGTACGCGGCAGTGGTTCGTCGGGGGTGAACAGCGCGAACGGCAGCGACAGCAGCAGGATGGCCACGGCGATGGCCAGGTAGCCGGCGGCGTTGCCGGTGACCACGGCCGTGACCAGCACCGCGCCGAGCACCAGCCCGAGGGCCTGCGGGATGCCCACCCAACCCGACACGCCGCCGCGCTGCGTCACCGGGACCCGGTCCGGGATCGCGGCGGTGAGGCTGGCCAGCATCGCGTTGAAGCAGACCTGTGCGGCGAGCCAGCCGAGGGCGACGCCGAGGATGGTCCGCTGCTGGGCCAGCAGCACCAGGGACGCCGCGCCGAGCAGGGCACCGCCGGCGGTCCAGACGTGCCGGCGACCGAACTCCCGGCCGGCCACCCGCAGGCAGGTCCGGTCGGAGAACGCGCCCGCGAGGGGGTTGGCGAGCACCGCGGCCAGCGCACCGAGGCCGGTGACCAGGGCCAGCATGTTCTCCTTGTTGCCGGGTGCGATCTGCTCGATCTGCTGCGGCAGCAGCACCTGGATGGGCGTGAAGAACGCCATCCAGACCCCGAGGTTCGCGGCGAAGATCAACCCGATCCAACCGCGCCGCACCGGCACGGTCGGCTCGGCGAGGGCGGCCGGCAGCGACGCCGGCGTCGGGTCGAGGGTGGTCACCGCGCCGACCCCTCCCGGGAGGCCGCGATCACGTCCCGCAGCCAGGTGTACGAGGACTTCGGCGTACGGGCCTGGGTGGCGTAGTCGACGTGTACGAGGCCGAAGCGCTTGGTGAACCCCTCGGCCCACTCCCAGTTGTCCAGCAGCGACCAGACGAAGTACCCGCGCACGTCCACCCCGTCGTCGATGGCGGCCCGGACCGCCCGCAGATGCCCGTCGAGGTACGCGATCCGCTCCGGATCCGCCACCTGCCCGTCCGCGTCCGGTACGTCGTCGTACGCGCAGCCGCTCTCGGTGATCTCGATGGGCGGCAGCGCGGTGCCGTACGTGTCACGCAGCCAGCCGAGCAGCTCGTGCAGCCCGTCGGGGGCCACCGGCCAGTCGAAGGCCGTACGCGGGTAACCGTCCAGCGGGACGAGGTCGAACGGCAGTGGCGAGCCCTCCTCGGCGGCCCGTACACCGGTGGGGTTGTAGTAGTTGACCCCGAGAACGTCGATCGGTGCGGCGATCGTGTCGAGGTCGCCGGGGTGGATGACGCTCGGGTCGAAGCCGGGCAGCTCCGGGTAGCCCCGGCCGAGGAGCGGGTCGGTGAAGAGACGGTTGTGCAGCGCCTCGTACGCGGCACCGGCGGCCCGGTCGGCGTCGCGGTCACCGAGCACCCGCACCGGCGAGTAGTTGTTGGCGATCGCCACCGGACTGGCGGTGCGGGTCCGCAGCGCGGCGACCGCGAGCCCGTGCCCGAGCAGTTGGTGGTGGGCGACCGGGAAGGCGTCGAAGAGCAGCATCCGGCCGGGGGCGTGCACGCCCATGCCGTAGCCGAGGCTCATGTGGATGAACGGCTCGTTGAGGGTGATCCAGAGCCGGACCCGGTCGCCGAGCCGGGCGGCGGTCGTCTCGGCGTACTCGGCGAAGCGGGCTGCGGTGTCGCGGTTCAGCCAGCCGCCGGCGTCTTCGAGGGGTTGGGGCAGGTCCCAGTGGTAGAGGGTTGCCACCGGGTCGACACCGGCGGCCAGCAACTCGTCCACCAGGCGGTCGTAGAAGTCCAGGCCGGCCGCGTTGGCCGGTCCGGTGCCGGTGGGCTGCACCCGGGGCCAGGCGATGGAGAGCCGGTATCCGGAGACGCCCAACCTGGCCAGCAGCGCGACGTCCTCGGTGTGCCGGTGGTAGTGGTCGCAGGCCACCTCGCCGCTGCTGCCGTCGCTGATGCGGCCAGGGGAGTGCGCGAAGGTGTCCCAGATGGACGGACCGCGTCCGCCGGCGGTGGTGGCGCCCTCGATCTGATGGGCCGATGTGGATACGCCCCAGCGGAAGCCGGTGGGGAACTGGGGCATCGGTGCGGTAGACATGCGCCCTCCCGGTCAACATGAAACGTGCTCGGGACTTTAGGGCGCTCTCGATGAATGCGCCATAGGCCGGTATGGCGCAATCCGCAATGGTTGATCGGCGTGTCTTTTTCCGAACCCGTCCGGGTAAGTCCGATTTAGCGCATAGAGTGCCGATATCGTGGGATGTCCTCACCGGAGGAAAGACGGAAATGATCCTCGTGGAACGCAGTGCGCACGTGGCGGCGCCGATGGAAGTGGTCTGGGATGTCGTACAGCGGGCCGAGCAGTTGCCGGCCTGGCTGGCGGGGGTCCGCGCGGCCGAAGTGCTCTCAGGAGAGGGCTTCGGGCGGCGACAACTGGTCCAGGCGGGGCGCGGCTCGGCGCATGAGGCCGAGGTCATCGCCTATCAGGAGCCGACTCTGATCGGCTGGCGGGAACGAGCCAAGGGCGCCGGTGCTCGCGCGGAGGCGCGCACCGAGATCTACGTCCAACTCACTCCCGACGAGGAGGAGGAGGGCGGGACCATCGTGCGGCTCATCGTGGTCCGCTGGCCGGCCGGCCCGGTCAAGGCGGCCCTGCTGCGCCTCGGGCTGCGTCGGGTCGGCGCCGACCTGGAGGACTCGCTGGCCCGGCTCACCGACCTGGCCGCCGTCGGCTGACGAGAGCCCATCCTCCCGGCGTCACCCGCCCGGCGGTGGCGGTGGTCCGGATCCCATCCAGGAACCCACCCACCCCACCGCCGCCCCTCCCCCCGCCGCCCTCCCGACGGCGTCGATCATGGACTTGTGGTGCCCGGAACGAGGTGACTTCACCGCTTCGTCCCCCACCACAACTCCATGATCGACGCCGTCGGGGGGCGGGGAACCAGAAGGGCCCGGCGCACCCGCGCCGGGCCCTTCTGGATGGTGCTGAATTAGCTGTCGCCACCGGTTTCGCCTACCGGGGCGGCGTTGACGTCGTCGATCGCGTACTTCTTGGCGGCCTCGGCCGGCACGGTGACCGCCACCGCGCCGCTGCGGGCCAACTGCCGCAGCGTGGCCACCACGATCGACTCGGCGTCGACGTGGAAGTGCCGGCGCAGGGCGTGCCGGGTGTCCGACATGCCGAAGCCGTCGGTGCCGAGCGACGTGTAGTCACCGGGCACCCAACGGGCGATCAGATCCGGTACGGCCCGCATCCAGTCACTGACCGCGACCTTCGGGCCGTCCGCGTCGGCCAGCTTCTGCTGGACGTACGGCACCTTCGCCTCGGCGCCCGGGTTGAGTAGGTTGTACTCCTCGGCCTCCACCGCGTCGCGGCGCAGCTCGGTCCAGGAGGTCACCGACCAGACTTCGGCGGCCACCCCCCAGTCCTGGGCGAGCAGCTGCTGGGCCTTGAGCGCCCACTGCATACCGGTGCCGGAGGCGAGGACGTTGGCCTTCGGGCCGTCGACCTGCGGTGCCGGCGAGTAGCGGTAGATGCCCTTGAGCAGGCCCTCCACGTCCACGTCGGCCGGCTCGGCCGGCTGCAGGGTCGGCTCGTTGTAGACCGTCAGGTAGTAGAAGACGTTCTCCTGCGCATCCCCGTACATCCGGTGCAGACCCTGCTCCATGATGTGCGCGATCTCGAACGAGAACGCCGGGTCGTACGCGACCACCGCCGGGTTGGTGGCGGCAATCAGCAGCGAGTGGCCGTCCTCGTGCTGCAGGCCCTCACCGTTGAGCGTGGTCCGCCCCGCGGTGGCGCCGAGCAGGAAGCCCCGAGCCATCTGGTCGGCCGCCGCCCACAGCCCGTCGGCGGTCCGCTGGAACCCGAACATCGAGTAGAAGATGTACATCGGGATCATCGGCTCGTCGTGCGTGGCGTACGCCGAACCGGCCGCGGTGAACGAGGCGACAGAGCCGGCCTCGTTGATCCCCTCGTGCAGGATCTGCCCGGTGGTCGACTCCTTGTACGACAGGAACAGCTCCCGGTCGACCGAGGTGTAGCGCTGGCCGTGCGGCGAGTAGATCTTCGCGGTCGGGAAGATCGAGTCGAGGCCGAAGGTGCGGGCCTCGTCCGGGATGATCGGCACCCAACGCTTGCCGAACTCCTTGTCCTTCATCACGTCCTTGAGCAGACGGACGAAGGCTTGCGTGGTGGCCACCTTCTGCTTGCCCGAGCCGCGCTTGACGTCGGCGAACCGCTCCGGACCGGGGATGGCCAGCCGCTTGGTGCTGGTCCGCCGGGACGGCAGGTAACCGCCGAGCTGCTCGCGCCGCTCCTTGAGGTACTGGATCTCCTCGGACTTCTCACCCGGGTTGTAGTACGGCGGCAGGTAGGGGTTCTCCTCCAGCGCCGAGTCCGGGATGTCCAGGTAGAGCCGGTCGCGGAAGGTCTTCAAGTCCTCCAGCGTCAGCTTCTTCATCTGGTGGGTCGCGTTGCGGCCCTCGAAGTGCGAGCCGAGGGTCCAGCCCTTGATCGTCTTCGCCAGGATGACGGTCGGCTGACCGGTGTGCTCGGTGGCCGCCTTGTAGGCCGCGTAGAGCTTGCGGTAGTCGTGCCCACCCCGCTTGAGGTTCCAGATCTCGTCGTCGCTGAGCGGATCGACCATCTTGCGGGTACGCGCGTCGCGGCCGAAGAAGTGCTCCCGCACGTACGCGCCGGACTCCGCCTTGTAGGTCTGGTAGTCGCCGTCGGTCGTGGTGTTCATGAGGTTGACCAGCGCGCCGTCGGTGTCCGCGGCGAGCAGCGGGTCCCACTCGCGACCCCAGACGACCTTGATCACGTTCCAGCCGGCACCCCGGAAGAACGACTCCAGCTCCTGCATCACCTTGCCGTTGCCGCGGACCGGGCCGTCCAGCCGCTGGAGGTTGCAGTTGATCACGAAGGTGAGGTTGTCCAGCTCCTCGCGGGCGGCCAGGCCGATGGCGCCCAGCGTCTCCGGCTCGTCCATCTCACCGTCACCGAGGAACGCCCAGACGTGCTGCTGGGAGGTGTCCTTGATGCCGCGGTGCTGCAGGTAGCGGTTGAACCGGGCCTGGTAGATCGCGTTGAGCCCGCCCAGGCCCATCGAGACGGTGGGGAACTCCCAGAAGTCCGGCATCAGCCGCGGATGCGGGTACGACGGCAGCCCACCGCCGGGGTGCGACAGCTCCTGGCGGAAACCGTCGAGCTGGTGCTCGCTGAGCCGCCCCTCAAGGAACGCCCGCGCGTACATACCGGGGGAGGCGTGACCCTGGTAGAAGATTTGGTCGCCGCCGCCCGGGTGGTTCTTGCCCCGGAAGAAGTGGTTGAAGCCCACCTCGTAGAGCGACGCCGAACTGGCGAAGGTGGAGATGTGCCCGCCGACGCCGATCTCCGGGCGCTGCGCCCGGTGCACCAGCATGGCGGCGTTCCACCGGACGTACGCCCGGATCCGCCGCTCGACGTGCTCGTCCCCCGGGAACCACGGTTCGCGTTCCGACGGGATCGTGTTGATGTAGTCGGTGGTGGTCAGGGGCGGAACCCCGACCTGGCGCTCACGAGCCCGCTCCAGCAGGCGCAGCATCACGTAGCGGGCGCGTTTGGCGCCGCGTTCGTCGATGACACCGTCGAGCGACTCAACCCATTCGCTGGTCTCTTCAGGGTCGATGTCCGGAAGCTGGCTCGGTAGGCCGTCGCTGATCACCGGGCGCTTGCGTTCCGTAGCCACAGGCGTTCCCTCGGTTGTGTGTGGGATAGGTCTCTAGCGCCATCCTGCCCCCTGGTGGCACCCGTCGTCACGTCTAGGGGCCCCGGACGCGACGCTGAACACAGGTACCCGTCGGTAACTTAGCGCGACGACGCCCAATCCCGCCTTGTCCGCCCCCACTACCGTGCCGGGCATGAACGGGCGACGGGTGGTGGCCGGCGGCACGCTCCTGGCGGTTGGCACGCTCGCGGCGGTCCTCGCCGCGCCGGTGCTGCTGGGCGGTGACCTTGCCTCGCTGCCGATCATGAT
This sequence comes from Micromonospora sp. NPDC005291, assembly GCF_040607415.1. Taxonomy (NCBI): domain Bacteria; kingdom Bacillati; phylum Actinomycetota; class Actinomycetes; order Micromonosporales; family Micromonosporaceae; genus Micromonospora; species Micromonospora sp. NPDC005291. The sequence goes on along the minus strand of NZ_JBEXGR010000026.1, from coordinate 51,684 downwards.
CTTCGGCCTGGCCACGGCGGTGTTCGGCGCGACCCAACTGCGCGGCGGCCTGCACGCGCCATCGCCGCGCCGGATGGCGCGACGCCTGTCCGATCCGATCCCCGAGCGCGCCGAGACCAACAGCCCGCCGACGCCCTACCACTCGACGAGCGACTACCCGTACACGTCGAGCCGCCGAGGTCGCGACGAGGGCGGTCACGGTTCAGACGGTGATCAGCGTGGCGAGGGCTACGGCGGCGACTCGGGCGGCCGGTCCGGCGGTGGCTCGGGCGGTGGCTCGGGCGGCCGGTCCGGAGGCGATTCGGGCGGTGGGTCCGGCGGTGGCTGGTCCGGGGGTGGCGATTCGGGTGGTGGTTGGTCTGGCGGCGGCGGTGGCGACTCCGGTGGTGGCGGCGGCTCCTGACCCCGTCCTGCGGCAGAATGCGACGTATGCGCAGCGACGTGATCACTGTCCAGACCGGGTCCCGTCCGACCGTCCGGGACATCACCGCAGAGGCCCAGCAGTTCGTCTCCAGTGAGGGCGACGGCCTGCTGCACGTCTTCGTGCCGCACGCCACCGCCGGCCTCGCGATCATCGAGACCGGGTCGGGCTCCGATGACGACCTGCTCAGCGCGCTGGACGACCTGCTTCCCACCGAGGACCGCTGGCGGCACCGACACGGCTCGCCCGGCCACGGCCGCGACCACGTGCTGCCGGGGTTCGTCCCGCCGTACGCCACGCTGCCGGTGCTCGGCGGGCGGTTGGCGCTCGGCACCTGGCAGTCGATCTGCCTGGTCGACACCAACCGCGACAACCCCACCCGCCAGGTCCGCTTCTCCTTCCTCCCCTCCTGAACCGCCCCTCCGCCCCTCCGCCCCTCCGCCCCTCCGCCCCTCCGCCCCTCCGCCCCTCCGCCCCTCCGCCCCCCGCCTCCCGCCCCGCTGATCTAGGGCATATTGCCGTCAGTTGATCTCCATGAGCGGCAATATGCCCTAGATCGACGCGGAGTGGGGCGCGCGGGGCGCGCGGGGCGGCGGGCAGGGCGCGCGGGGGGTGGGGCGCGGGGGATGGGGCGCTTGGGGGCGGGGTCTGCTGCCGTGACCTGGGCCTGATCGCTGAGCTGGACGATCGACGTCCTGCGTACGATGTGGCCGTGACGCAGGAGGTGGGTTCCGCAGCAGGTGAACCGGTGGATCGGGCTGGTCTCGCCGCCGATGTGGTGCGCCGGATGGCGCACGTGACCGCCGCGCTGCGACACCGGCAGGGCTCCGCGTTCGCTGAGCTGGGGCTCACCCCGGCGGCGGCCCGGGCGCTGCACGAGCTGGACCCCGACCACCCACAGCCGGCCCGCGACCTCGCTGGCCAACTGGGCTGTGACCGGTCGAACGTGACGGTGCTGGTCGACAAGCTGGAGCAGGCCGGGCTGGTCGAGCGTCGCACCGACCCGGCGGACCGTCGACAGAAGACGCTGGTGGTGACCGAGAAGGGCCGCGGCGTACGGGACCATGTGATCGACGTGATGTCCGACTCCCGACTCCTGTCCGGGCTGACCGACCGGGAGCTGAGCACCCTTCGTGACCTGGTCTGGAAGGTGTCCGACGGTGGCTGCCCGGAGCCCTGCGGGCCGGAGTGAGTCGACCCGCGCCGGCCGTGTCCCACTGGGCGACCGGGGCTCGCGTCGGTAATGCTGTCCGACGTGACCACCCCGCAAGATCTCGACGACCGGTTCCGGGAGACGCTGGCGGCGCTGCCCGCCGCGGAGCGGCGGCGTGACCCCGCCGACCCGATCAACGACGACGCCGCACTGACCGGCGCGCAGCTGCTGGATCTGTTCGACGCGCAGGTGACCAGCCGGCAACTCGACCTGGCCGGCCGCTGGCTGCGCAGCTTCGGGGAGGGTTTCTACACCATCGGCTCGGCCGGGCACGAAGGCAACGCCGCCGTCGCCGCCGCGCTGCGCCCCACCGATCCGGCGCTTCTGCACTATCGCTCCGGCGCCTTCTACTGCATCCGCGCCGCGCAGGCCGCCGCCGACCCGGAATCCGCCGCCGACCCGGAGCCGTCCGACCCGGAGCCGTCCGATCCAGGGCCGTCCGATCCAGGGCCGTCCGATCCAGGGCCGTCCGATCCAGGGCCGTCCGATCCAGGGCCGTCCGATCCAGGGCCGTCCGATCCAGGGCCGTCCGATCCAGGGCTGTCCGATCCAGGGCCGTCCGACCCAGAGCCGTCTGTGACCGCGCCGACCGCCGGTGGGTTCGCCGCGTACGCGGACGCGGCCCGAGACGTGCTGCGCGGGATGGTCGCCTCGAGCCAGGACCCGATCGCCGGTGGTCGGCACAAGGTGTTCGGCCGGGCGGACCTGGCAATCGTGCCGACCACCTCCACCATCGCCTCGCACCTGCCCCGCGCGGTCGGGATGGGGCTGGCCGTCGAGCGGCTGCGCCGGCTGGACAGCGCCGGGCGGCGTACCCGGGTCGGCAGCGGGGCGGGCGCCGCGCACGTCCCGTGGCCACCGGACGCCATCGTGGTCTGCTCCTTCGGCGACGCCTCGGTCAACCACGCCAGCGCCACCGCCGCCTTCAACACCGCCGGCTGGTACGACCACGCCGGGCTGCGCATCCCGGTGCTCTTCGTCTGCGAGGACAACGGGCTGGGCATCAGCGTCCGCTCGCCGGAGGGCTGGGTGGAGGCGACCCTGCGGGCCAAGCCGGGCATCCGCTACTTCAGCGCCGACGGCGCCGACCCCGTGCAGACGTACGCGGTGGCGGCGGAGGCCGCGGCCTGGGTACGCCGGCACCGGCGGCCGGCCGTGCTGCACCTGCGCACCGTCCGGCTGATGGGGCACGCCGGGGCCGACGCGGAGTCGGCGTACCGCAGCCCGGCTGAGCTGGCCGAGGACCTGGACCGGGACCCGGTGGCCGCCACCGCGCGGCTGCTCGTCGAGGCTGGCGTGGCGACCGGCGAGGAGCTGCTGGCCCGGTACGACGAGACCGGCTGGCAGGTACGCAGGCTGGCTGAGGAGGTGCTGGGCGAGCCGAAGCTGGCCTCCGCGGCCGACGTGGTGTCGGCGCTGGCGCCCCGCCGTCCGATGCGGGTGGCGCGGGCGGTGGCGGACGCTGCGGCGCGGGCCAGCGGGCCGGGCGCGGGTGCCCGGGCGGACGCGTTCGGCGGCAAGCTGCCGGAGTTGGCCGGCCCGTTGACCCTGGCGCAGAGCATCAACGCGGCGCTCGCCGACGGGATGCTCGACCACTCGCAGATGGCGATCTTCGGTGAGGACGTTGCCGCCAAGGGTGGCGTGTACGGGGTGACGAAGGGGCTGCGCGACCGCTTCGGCGCGGCCCGGGTCTTCGACACCCTGCTCGACGAGACGTCGGTGCTTGGGCTGGGCCTCGGCGCGGGGCTGGCCGGGATGCTGCCGGTGCCGGAGATCCAGTATCTGGCGTACCTGCACAACGCTGAGGACCAGTTGCGCGGCGAGGCGGCCACCATGCAGTTCTTCTCGCAGGGGGCGTTCCGAAACCCGATGGTGGTGCGGGTGGCCGGGCTGGCGTACCAGGAGGGGTTCGGCGGGCACTTCCACAACGACAACTCGGTGGCCGTACTCCGGGATGTGCCCGGTCTGGTGGTCGCGGTGCCGGCGCGGCCGGACGACGCCGCGCCCATGCTGCGGACCTGCCTCGCCAGCGCGGCGGTGGACGGCAGCGTCTGCGTGTTCCTGGAGCCCATCGCGCTCTACCACACCCGCGACCTGTATACGGAGGGTGACGGTGAGTGGCAGGCCGGCTATGCGGAGCCGGGCGCCTGGGTGGCCGGGCACGTGCCGATCGGGCGGGCCCGGGTCTACCGGGTCGGCTCGGCAGAGGACCTGACCATCATCACCTTCGGTAACGGGGTGCGGATGTCTCTGCGGGCCGCGGCCGTCCTCGCCGAGGAGGGAGTGGGCACCCGGGTGGTGGACCTGCGCTGGCTGGCCCCGCTGCCGGTGGCCGACATCATCCGGGAGTCCTCGGCGACCGGCCGGGTGCTGGTCGTGGACGAGACGCGCCGCTCCGGCGGGGTGGGCGAGGGGGTGATCGCCGCGCTGGTCGACGCCGGATATGTCGGTGCCGCACGTCGAGTAGCGGGAGTTGACTCGTTTGTACCATTAGGTCCGGCAGCACGTCAGGTTCTGGTCTCCGCGGAAGCCATTACCGACGGTGCCCGTACGCTGCTGGCACGGTAAATTCCGTTCCACCCGGTGCGCCACTTGCGCGCGGACGCACAACTGTGTGGACTCTGCCTGACGGCGTCGCACCGACGCCGCGAGCAGGGACGAGATGAGGAGGCACGCGACAGTGAGCGCGACCGCTGGTCAGGCCGCCGACGGGGTACGCAGCCTGGCGGACCGGTTCGGGATCGAACCGGGGATGGTCGTCATGGAGATGGGGTACGACGATGACGTCGACCAGGATCTCCGGGACGCCCTGACCGACCGCTGTGGAGATCTGGTCGACGAGGACACCGACGAGGTGGTCGACGCGGTGCTTGTTTGGTACCGCGACGGCGACGGTGACCTTTTCGAGCTTCTCGTCGACGCCCTCGGCCCGCTGGCCGACAACGGGGTCGTGTGGCTGCTCACCCCGAAGGCGGGGCGTGACGGGCACGTCGAGCCGAGCGAGGTCGCGGAGTCCGCGCCCACCGCCGGCCTTCAGCAGACCTCGACCGTCAACGCCGGCCGGGACTGGAGCGGCGCACGACTGGTGCTGCGCCGAGGGGCCAAGGTCAAGAAGTAGCCCCGCCGCTTCGCGCACCCGGCGGCCGAGACCGCCGGGTGGGCAGGCTGGTGCCGTTTTCCTGACTCGATCTGAGGAGGGCTCGCATGCCCATCGAGGTTGGTGCCGACGCACCGGACTTCGTGCTGAAGGACCAGAACAACCAGGAGGTCCGACTCTCGGCCTTTCGGGGCAGGCGCACCGTGCTGCTGGTCTTCTACCCGCTCGCCTTCACCGGCACCTGCCAGGGTGAGCTGGGCGAGGTGCGAGACAACCTCGACGAGTACGTGAACGACGACGTCCAGGTGTTGACCATCAGCGTCGACTCGGTCTACAGCCACAAGATCTGGGCCGACCGGGAGGGCTACCAGTTCCCGATGCTGGCCGACTTCTGGCCGCACGGCGCCGTCGCCCAGGCGTACGGGGTGTTCAACGACGTCGCCGGCTTCGCCAACCGGGGCACGTTCGTCATCGACAAGGCCGGCGTCGTCCGCTTCGCCGAGATGAACGGCCCGGGCGAGGCCCGCGACCAGCAGGGCTGGCGCAAGGCCATCGCCGAAGCGACCGCCTGACCGGGGTACGCCCTGCGCCCGGGCCGACGGCGAGCAAGGTAAACTTGCCAGCCACCGGCCCGCCCACGGCGATCCGGGCGCGTAGCTCAGTGGGAGAGCACCCGCCTTACAAGCGGGGGGTCGCAGGTTCGAAACCTGCCGCGCCCACACTCCGACCAGCAAGCGATAAGGGCCGCCGTTGATCCGGCGGCCCTTTGAGTTGGCCCGGTTGCTCGCCGGTCGGGAGCCCAGCGGAAGAGTTGCCAGTGCGTACGGCAGAAACGAGCGATCCCTGGCAGCTCAGCAGGGCGGCGCTCGGCGTGTCGACCTGCTGAGCTGCCACCGATCGGAGGGGAACGTCAGCGCCTCCAACGGCAGCTGCCCGTCACCGTCCAGGACGTTGGAGCGCCCACCAGCTCACCGTGGCCCGTCCGGCCCGGATGGTCGGCGCGCCCGCCTGACGCGCCGCTCGTCGAGCCACAGCGCGACCCGCTGGCGACTCGCGTACAACACTCCCACCGTGACCAGCATGGTGACGAGACCCGTCCAGAGCCAGAATCGGCCACCCACTCCGCCCGGCGGCTGCGCGTCGCGGACGCGTCCGCTGCGGACCACCTGGTCGGCGACGTCGACGGCGATCACCTGGTCCGGCGCGGTCAACACCGTACGCGGAGCGGTGGCGCCGGGAGTGAGCGCCAGCACCCGCACGGTGCGCACGCGCTGGTCGCTCGTGGGCGGGGCCATCTGCTCCTCCAGCGGCAGGTCGGGGGCGAGGGGGTCCGGCTGATAGGCCGCCACCAGCGCCGACCCGTCCGGCGCCCAGCCGAGCAGCCGGATGGCGACGACCCCGGACACGGCGGGCAGGCGTAGTGGACCGACGTCCCGCCCACTGGTGGGATCGACCTGGCGCAGGGTCCACTCGCCGTCGGCCCGACGGGCGGCCAGCGTCAGGTTCGTGCCGTCCGGACGCCACGCGCCCTTGCCGGCCAGCCATGTCCCGTCGGGCAGGGCGAACGAGGAGAGCTCGCGGCCCTCCAGGTCGGTCACGGCGACCGTGCGGCCGTACTGGTAGGCGAGCCGACCCGGGGCGGCGGCGACGGTCGAGCCGACGTGCGCCTCCTGGGCGCCGGCGGCCAGCCTTGTCCAACGCTCCCCGCCGACGGTCACCGCACTCAGCACGGTGGTGTACGTGCCCCCTTCGAACGCGACCGGCACGTCGTCACTGATCACCAGCGACCCGCCGTCGGCGGACCAGCCGACCGGGGTGCTCCAGACACTGCGGTCGACGGGCGACGTGAGTCGCTGGGTCCGGCCGGTGACCAGGTCGACGACCTCGACGCCCGGATCGTCCTGGACTCCGTCCGGCCGGGCCACGTACCGGCCGTCGGGGGAGAGGTGGACCGACTCGCCCGCCAGTGACTCCCCGCCGATCCGCATGATCCGGTAGCGGTCGGAGTCCGCGTCGACCACGCCGACGATGTTCACGTCGTTCCAACCGTGCAGACGCGGTGCCGGCCCGTCGAAGATGACCGACGCGGGGCCGAGCCGGGGACGGTCGGTGACATGCAGCGTGCCGATCGGCGGCAGGGCGATGTGGTTGGGCAGCGCGGCGTTCGCGGCGGCGGCCGGGTCGAGGCCAGGGGTACGGGTCAGCGGCACCACGACGCCGGCCAACGCGAGCAGCGCCAACGCCGCGGCGCTGGCGCCCACGCGTCGCAGACGGTCGCGTCGGGCGGTGGCGAGAGCGCGCTCGTACACCGGGTAGGTGGGCACGTCCTCGGCGGCGGAATGCAGCGCGTCGCGGAGCCGGGCGGTCATGGTGCGCTCCTCTCCGCGGCGGCGTCGAGCAGGTCGGGAGCGACCGCTCGGAGTCGGCGCAGCGCGTCGTGGGCGTGGCGTTTGACGGTGCCGAGAGAGCAGCCGAGCAGGTCGGCGACCTGCGCTTCGGTGCGGTCCTCGTAGTAGCGCAGCACGATGACGGCCCGTTGGCGGGGGGTGAGGTGGCGCAGCGCGGCGGTGAGGGTCAGTCGCAGCGCGGTGGTGTCGGTGTGGTCGACGCCAGCTCGTTCGGTGGGTTCGGCTTCGAGTCGTTCGGCGAGGCGCCGGCGTCGCCACCAGGAGACCTGTTGGTGGTACATGACGCGCCGGACGTATGCCTCGGGATCGCCGTCGCGGATGCGTCGCCAGTGGCGGTAGGTGCGCGCCAGGGCGGTCTGCACGAGGTCTTCGGCGAGTTGGTGGTCGCCGGTGAGGAGGTAGGCGGTCCGGGACAGGGCAGGCGAACGCTGTACCACGAACTCGTGGAACGTCTCGGTCATGCCCACCCCCTCGGTGAAAAGAACGCCTCCCGTGCGGCAGATGGTTGAGACCCGCGGGACGAGCGCGGTCGGGGCTTGCCCCCGGGTTGGCCCGGCGTGTCCCTCCGGGGTCGGCCGGACGCGGAAGAGCGCTATGACTCTGAGGCATATTGATACCTCAGAGTCATAACGTTCACCGCAGTGACACCGGGCAGCCGCCTGCCATGATGGGCGGTTGCAGGACACCGTCGCCGTCGCGCTGATCACCGCACTGTCCACGTTGGCCGCTGCCGCCCTGACCGGGTTCGTCGGTGCGTTCAGCACCCGTCGGCAACTGGCTCACCAGCTCACCGCTGCTCGGCAGGAGAACGCCGAACGGCGGGCGACGCGTCGGGACGAGTTGCGGCGCGAGGCGTACGTCGGGTTCCTGAGTGCCTGCGACCAGGCGTACCGGCGGTTGGACCGACGGTGGGTCGAGGCTGGCGGGCACGAGCACGCGCCCGGCTACGACGAGACGTACGCGGCGATGCGCGCCGTGGACGAGGCGTACAACCTGGTGTTGCTGGAAGGCCCGGCGGACGAATCGGCGCGTTGCCTTCGTCGATGTCGTTCGCCCGGTGTTGGATCGGGACGGGTGACGCCGACGAGCGGGAGGCCGGGTGAGCTACGCGCAGGTCAACGGGCTACGGCTCTGGTACGAGTCACACGGCACGGGGCGTCCGCTGGTGCTGTTGCACGGCGGCTACGGGTCGGTGGAGATGTTCGCCCCGATCGTGCCGGCGCTGACCCAGCGGCGTCGGGTGATCGCGGTCGACCTGCAGGGCCACGGGCGCACCGCCGACGTCGACCGCCCGCTGCGCTACGAGACGATGGCCGACGACGTCGCCGCGCTGCTCGGGCACCTCGACCTGTCCACGGCCGACGTGTTGGGCTACTCGCTGGGCGGCGGTGTCGCGCTGCGTACCGCCATCCAGCATCCGGCGCTGGTGCGCCGGCTCGTGCTGGTCTCCACCCCGTGTAAGCGGGCCGGCTGGTACCCGGAGGTGCTGGCGGCCATGGCCGCCCAGGACGAGCGGGTCGGCGAGCAGATGCGGGGCACACCACCGCACCAGCTCTACGAGCGCGTCGCCCCGCGCCCGCAGGACTGGCCACGGCTCTGGGCCAAAAGCGGTGACCTGCTGCGCCGAGACTACGACTGGTCCGCTGAGGTGGCCCGGCTGGTCATCCCGACGCTGCTGGTCTTCGCCGACGCCGACTCGATCCCGACCAGTCACGCGGCGGAGTTCTTCGGGCTGCTCGGCGGCGGGCACCGCGACGCCGGTGGGGACGGCACCGACCGTCCAACCGCCCGGCTGGCCGTACTGCCCGGGCACACGCACTACGACATCGTCGGCGCACCGGCCCTGCCGACAGCGGTGCTGCCCTTCCTCACCCACCAGGTCCGCGCGCCCGCCGGGCCCGCCGGGTGGTGACCCGGCGGGCCCGGTGTCTCAGCTGGTGAAGCCGCCGTCCACGTTGACCACCGCGCCGGTCACGTAGCCGGCCTCCGGGCTGGCCAGGTGCGCGACGGTGGCCGCGATGTCGGCGGGGCGAGCGAAGCGGCCGACGGCCGTGAAGCCGGCGATGGCCGCCGCGTTCGGCCCGTCCGCCGGGTTGGCGTCGGTGTCCGTGGGCCCGGGATTGACCAGATTGACGGTGATGCCCTGAGAACCCAGCTCGCGAGCCAGGCCCCGGGTCAGCCCGACCAGAGCGGTCTTGCTCATCGAGTAGAGAGCCAGCCCGGGGAACACCGCCCGTTCGCCGACGTTGCTGCCGATGCTGATGATCCGCCCACCGTCGCCCAGGTGGCGCAGCGCCGCCTGCACGGCGACGTACGGCGCCCGGACGTTCACTGCGATCGTCTGCTCCAGCTCCGCCGTGCCGAGGTCGCCCATGGCGCCGACCAGGAACACCGCCGCGTTGTTGACCAGGATGTCCAACCGGCCCAGCTCGGCGGCCGCCCGGTCGACCGCGTCCCGTACGGCCGTGGGGTCGGCGCCGTCGGCCTGGATCACCAACGCCCGTCGGCCCAGCGCCTCGATCTGCTTTGCCACGGTCGCGGCCTGCTCGGCGTTCTGCCGGTAGGTCAGCGCCACGTCGGCCCCGTCCTGGGCAAGACGCAGGGCGATACCGGCCCCGATGCCCCGGGAACCCCCGGTCACCAGGGCGACCTTGCCGTCAAGTGTCGTCGTCGTCATCATGCAAACGATCATGTCGCCGCCACGTTCCCCCGTCTGGCGGCCATCGGACCCCTCGCTCCCATCTCCAGGTCGGATTTCCGCCAGCTCCGTTTCGTGCTGTCGGTCTGGGCCCAGGACGCGAGGGCGGCACCTGGTCGGCGGCCAGATCCGCAGCGCCCTATCCTCGTGACGGAGCGTATTGGGGGAGCGTGAGCGTGGAACTGGCAAGCATTGGCGCGGTGCTGTTCGACATGGATGGCACCCTGGTCGACTCCGACGCCGCCGTCGAGCGGGCCTGGGAGCGGTGGGCCGTCGAGTACGCCGTCGCGCCGGCGGCAGCGCTGGCGATCGCGCACGGCAGGCCGGCCGATCAGACCATTCGCCGGCTACTGCCCTCGCTCGATGACCCAGCGGTCGCAGCGGCGGCCGCACGTCAGTTGGCGTTGCAGTACGACGACCTGTCCGACGTGACGGCCACCCCGGGTGCCCACGAACTGTTGGCCACGCTGGCCCGGCTGGGGTTGCCCTGGGCGGTGGTGACCAGCGCCGACGTCCGGTTGGCGGAGGCCCGGCTCGGTGCCGCTGGCATCGAGCCGCCCTTGCTGGTCACGGTGGAGGACGTTCGCGCGGGCAAGCCGGACCCGGAGGGCTACCTGCGCGCTGCCGCGCTGCTCGACGTGCCCGCAGCACGGTGCCTGGTCGTCGAGGACGCCGAGGTCGGGCTGCAGGCGGGGCGCGCGGCCGGCGCGATGACCGCGGCGCTGAAGGGACTCGACGGCGACCTGCGGCTGGCTGACCTGACGCAGCTCGCGTACGGGTTGGAGTCGGCCCCGACGGCACGGTGACCAGCAAGGTCAGGTGAGACGCTGGGCCAGCCAGGGGACCAGCGCGTCAGCCTGGGCCTGCTGGAACGCGCGGACGGTCGGAATACCCGGTGGCGGCGGACGCCGGGCGCCGTCGGTGAAGAAGCCGGCCAGCCCGGCGTACACGCCGGTGAGCGCGGCCGGGTCGACCCCGGCGGTGAGCGGCAGGCGGCGCAGCAGCGCCTCGGTGTCGTGCCCGCCGTGCAGCCGGACGTTGACCAGCAGCAGTGCGGTGTCCAGCCAGGCCGGGCCCCGGCAGGCCCACGGCCAGTCGACCACGGTGACCGTGCCGGCTGGGTCGACCAGTAGGTTGTCGGCCCGCACGTCCACGTGGCAGAGCGTGTCACCGGTCAGCGCGGCGACGCCCTGGTCGGCGGCGGCGCGCAGCTGATCCAGGTGCGCCCATGTCCACGGGTCCAGACCGTCGGGTGGCTCGGCGGCGATGCGGTGCCAGCCGGCGAAGTCCCAGGCCAGCCGCTCGGCGGCGGTCGGCACGTGCCGGACCGGGCTCGGGGTGAGCGTGGCTGCCATCGCCTCCAGGGACCTCAGCACTCGGGTCAGCTCGTCGGCCCGCCACGGGGTGACCGGATGCCGGCCGTCCACATCGGAGAAGACCAGCGCCACCCACTCGCCGTCGTCATGGCAGCCGAGCAGGCGGGTCGTCGGCGCCGAGGCCGGCAGCGCGGCGGCCGTCCGGGCCTCCGCGCGGTGCAGGCCCGGGCTGTCCGGGTTCTGCGCCGGGCTGACCGCCTTGACGAACGCCCGTCGGCCGGTCGCGGTACGGACCCGGTCCGCGGTTCCCGGTGAGTAGCCACCCGGCTGGGACACCGCCTCCACCACCCGGTCGCCCACGATCTCCTGCACCGAAGCCCGGACCCGCTCCGGCAGCTCCGTCCACCCGATCCGCGTCATGATCCCCCCACCGTCCACCCCCACGCTGCGCCCACCCACACCGACGGACAACCCATTTCCGCCGGCCCGGAGCCGGGGCCCGGCGGGTGGGTGGCGGCGTCGGGTTGGATCTGCTGCACTACCCGCTGGACGCTGACACACGGAGAGGTGGAGCCGGTGGAGCTGACGCCGATGACCGACCAGGACCTGGCCCGGTTACGGAAACCGCTGGAGCAGGCGTACGCCGAGGACCTGGCGGCGCACCGGGGGTTGACGCCGGAGGCGGGTCGGGAGCGACGCACCGGGGCCGAGGGCACGCGCGCCGGATGATTCAGCTCATCGAGGCGGAACTTGCCCGGCTCGGGGTGCCCGAGCTGGGCCTTAATGTCTTCGGTACGAACACCGTGGCGATCGGGCTCTACCGGAGTCTGGGCTTCGAGGTGACCGCACAGCAGATGGCGAAGCGGATCGACCCGGCGAGCTGAGCCGGCGACGCGGCCCCCGACCTCCCAGGACGGTCCCCCCGGCAGGACTGTTCACCTGCCCAGGGGGAAACCGGCGCGGACCGCACCTGGGGAGGAGCGACGGATGACGCACGGCGCCGGACTGACCATCGGTGTGCTCGGCTCGTACGGTGGGCGAAACCTCGGTGACGAGGCGATCCTCACCGGCCTGCTCGCCGATCTGCGTATGCAGGAGCCGAATGCCCGGATCATCGTGTTCTCCCGTAACCCCGAGCACACCCGGGCCGCCCACCCGGACGTCGAGGCGGTGCCCTGGGAGGGCGTCAGTCGCACCGATTCCGCCCTGGTCCTGGCTCAGCTCGATCTGCTCATCCTGGGCGGCGGCGGGATCCTCTACGACCGGGAGGCCCGCCGCTACCTGCGGGTGGTCCGGGTCGCGCAGGAGCGGGGCCTGCCCCTGATCACGTACGCGGTGGGGGTCGGGCCGCTCAGCGACTCGGTGGACACCGGCATGGTCCGGGAGACGCTCGCCGGTGCGACCCAGGTGACCGTTCGTGACCAGGAGTCCCGGATGGTGCTGGAGGAGGCCGGGCTGCTCAACCCGATCACGGTCACCGCCGACCCGGCGTTCCTCCTGCAACCGGAGGAGTTCCCAGCCCATCTGCTGGCCGAGGAGGGTGTGCCGGTCGGTAAGCGGTTGGTCGGGATCAGCGTGCGGGAGCCGGGGCGGGCCGCCGAACGCCTCGACGTGGACGGTTACCACCGGCTGCTGGCCCAGATCGGCGACTTCCTGGTGCACCGGATCGACGCGTACGTGCTGTTCGTGCCGATGGAACGCGACGATATCCGGCACGCCCACGGGGTGCTGTCGCACATGGTCGCCGCCGAGCGGGGCCGGATCCTGCACGGCACCTACTCACCGCAGCAGGTGCTCGGGCTGATGCGCCACTTCGACCTGGCCGTCGGCATGCGCCTGCATTTCCTGATCTTCGCGGCGATGGTCGGCACACCGTTCCTGCCCCTGCCGTACGCCGGCAAGGTCTTCGACCTGGCCCAGCGGCTCGGCGTGCCGGCCCTGCGCGGCGTGGAACGGGAGGTCGAGGGGCCGCTACTGGCCGAGGTCGACCGGCTGTGGGACGAGCGGGAGCAGCGCGCCGAGGCCACCGCCCGACGGGTGGCGGAGGTGTGCGAGCAGGCGCGGGGCACCTCGGAGGTCACCCGTGGCGTGCTGGAGAGCTTGCGCAGCCAGACCCTCATCCGGGTCTGAACGGGCGGTCACACCGCCGGGCCGGTCCACCGGTAGCGCCACTCGCGGGCCTCTTCGCGGGCGGTCTCCAACTCGTAGATCTGCGCGTCGGCAAGCCCACCCGAGCCGAGGTGATGGTGGGTCAGCGGTGGACGACCGTTGCTGTCCAGTTCGACGGTGATGGTCTGCCCGTCCGCCGTGCCGCCGACGAGAAGGATCTGCACGGATGAAGCCATGCGCCCATCCTGCCTGTCGCGCGGGCACCTCGCAGCGGATAGCGGGGCAGCGGGGTGACCCGGTCCGTGGCTAGGGTCGGCGGATGGAGCAGACGATCGATCCGACGCTCGGTCCGGTGCTCGCCCGCACCGGTGACGAGCGCACCGTACTGGACTCGTTCCTCGACTTTCACCGTGGCGTGCTGCTGCGCAAGCTGCGCGGTCTGTCCGACGCCGACGCCGGCCGCCGGCTGGTGCCCTCGGCAACCACACTCGCCGGCCTGGTCAAGCACCTGACCCTGGTCGAGCGGAACTGGTTTCCGACCCTGCTGGCGCCCGAGCCCGGCGACGTCTACCTGAACTCGCCTGAGGACGCGGCGGCGAGCTTCACGCTCGACGAGCAGGACACCGTCGCCGGGCTCGCCGAGGCGTACGAGCGGGCCTGCGTCCGGTCCCGGGCGGTCGCCGCGAGCTTCGACCTCGACCACGTGGTGCCGCACCCGCAGCTCGGCGAGGTGTCGCTGCGCTGGATCCTGGTGCACCTGATCGAGGAGACGGCCCGGCACGCCGGTCACGCCGACATTCTGCGGGAGTTGACCGACGGCGAGACCGGCGCGATCTGAGCCTTCCGCGGTTACCCCGCGATTCGGCGCAGCGTGGCCGCCTATCCTGGGCGCGGGCGGCGACGAGGGGGAGTAGGTGCTGGTCATCCACGGGCTGTGGTCGCCCGGCGACGGCTCGACCACCGGGCTCGCCGTCTGGGCGGAGGACAGCGCGGCGCCGCCCGTACCGGCCCGTGCCGGCCGGGCATCCCGGGAGCGCCCGCACCCGTTCGCGGCAGGGCACGCCGACCTGGCCGCCGTCCTCGCCGACGCCGCCGAGCCGGCCCGCCCGGACACCGCGCTGCTCACCCTGCCCACCCGGGCCGGCGCGCCGACCGACTCACCCGAGCTGATCCGGACCGCCGTCGCACCCGCGGCCCGCGGCCGGCTCACCCTGGCCGGTTGGCGGGTCCCCGTGCTGGTGTACGCCCCGGACGACGCGCTGTCGCTGCTGCGCGCCCTGGACGAACTCCCGGCGGTGCCCGGGGCCACCCTGCGTCACCTCGCCGAGTTGGCCGACTTCGCCGCCGACCTGGTGACCCGTGGCCGCGTGCTCCCCGGCGTCCGCACGACGGTGGGTTCCCGGATGTCCGGCGATGCCGCCTCCCGGATGGCCGACGATCCTGCTTCCCGGATGCCCGGTGATGCTGCTTCCGGGATGTCCGGCGATGCCGCGACGGCGGCGTCGGGCTTAGCGCTGGCGGGCGCTGACGTGCAGGTGCCGGCGCGGGCGGTCTGGCGTCCGCTGCTGACCGGCACCGACGCGGGCTGGGCGCGGTCGCTGGCGCTGGCCCTGCCACCAGCCGCCCGAGCTGCCGTCGTGCCGGCCGCCATCGCCCCACCGACCATCGGTCCGGCCGGCACCGAGCTGAGCGCCGCCGAGTTGGTCGCGGATGCGCTCGACGCGCTGACCGACGCCGCCGCGCGGGCTGCCCTGGCGACCACCACCCTGGCCCGAGGGCTGCGGCCGGGCGGCCCGGCGCCGGCCTGGTTGGCCGCGCTCGCCGGCCCTCAGCGTGACTTCACCGTCGACCCGGCGGCGTTGGCCACCCTCCAGGCCGAGCTGGACGTCTGGCAGCGCGACGCTGCCGGTGGCCCGGTGCGGGCCAGTTTCCGCCTGGTGGAACCGGCCCCCGACGAGGTCACCGAACCGATCCTGGCCACCCGCCCGGCGCCGGCCGACAGCGTGCCGGCCGACAGCGTGCCGGCGCCGGTGGAGCCGACCGGTGGCGGGCGTTGGCGGCTGGAGTTCGGGTTGCAGGCGGCCGACGAGCCCGGTCTGCACGTCGACGCCGGTCAGGTCTGGCGGGCGCCGCAGACGCTCGGCGGCCTCGCCGGCCGTGCGACCAGCCCGCAGGAGACCCTGCTCGCCGAGTTGGGCCGGGCCAGCCGGCTCTGGCCCGACCTGGACGCCGCGCTGCGCACCGCCGCCCCTGAGGCGATGGAGCTTGACGTCGAGGGGGCCCACCGGTTTCTCAGCGAGGGCGCCCCGGTGCTGCACGCTGCTGGTTTCGGGGTGCTGCTGCCCTCCTGGTGGCAGCGCCCGTCGGCGCGGCTCGGCGCCCGTCTGCGCGCCCGCAGCCGCACCGCGCCCGGCACGGTGGGTGGTGCCGACGCCGGTGTTGGTTTGGACGCCCTGGTCGACTACCGCTGGGAGATCGCGCTCGGTGACCAGCCGTTGTCCGCCGAGGAGTTGGCGGCGCTGGCCGAGATGAAGACCCCGCTGGTGCGGCTGCGTGGCCGGTGGGTGGAGCTGGACCCGGGGCGGCTCGCCGCCGGTCTACGCCTGCTCCGCTCTGCCGGCGAGCTGACCGTCGTCGACCTGCTCCGCCTAGGGCTGGCCGACGGCGAGGCCACCGGCGCGCTACCGGTGCTGGAGGTGACCGCCGACGGGGCACTGGGCGACCTGCTCGCCGGTGCGGTCGAACGACGGCTCACCCCGATGGACCCGCCGCCGGGCTTCCAGGGGACGCTGCGCCCGTACCAGCAGCGGGGGTTGGCCTGGCTGGCTTTCCTGCGTTCGCTCGGCCTGGGTGGTGTGCTCGCCGACGACATGGGGCTGGGCAAGACCGTGCAGCTACTCGCGCTGCTCGCCGGGGACCCGCCGGAGGCCGGACCGACCCTGCTGGTCTGTCCGATGTCGCTGGTCGGCAACTGGCAGCGGGAGGCGGCGCGGTTCACCCCGGGGCTGCGTGTGCACGTACACCATGGGGCGGAGCGTGCGCGGGGGGCGGAGTTCACGGCGGCGGCGCACGGCGCGGACCTGGTCCTCACCACCTACTCGGTGGCGGCCCGCGACGCCGTCGACCTGGCCGGCATCGACTGGCACCGGGTGGTGGTGGACGAGGCGCAGGCGATCAAGAACGCGTCGACCCGGCAGGCCGAGGCGGTCCGTGCGCTGCCCGCCCGGCAGCGGGTGGCGGTGACCGGTACGCCGGTGGAGAACCGGCTCGCCGACCTCTGGTCGATCATGCAGTTCGCCAACCCGGGCCTCCTCGGGCCGGCCGCGACATTCCGCAAGCGCTTCGCCGAGCCGATCGAGCGACACGGCGACGCCGAGGCCGCCGAGCGGCTCCGCCGAATCACCGGCCCGTTCGTGTTGCGCCGGCTCAAGACCGACTCGTCGATCATCTCGGATCTGCCGGAGAAGCTGGAGATGGAGGTGCTCTGCAACCTCACCGCCGAGCAGGCCGCCCTGTACCGGGTGGTGGTCGACGACATGCTCACCCGGATCGAGACCAGCGACGGCATCGAGCGCCGCGGCCTGGTGCTGGCCACCATGACCCGGCTCAAGCAGGTCTGCAATCACCCTGCCCAGCTGCTCCGCGACGGCTCTGCGCTGGAGGGCCGCTCCGGCAAGCTGGCCCGGCTGACCGAGATCCTGGAGGAGGTGCTGGCGGCGGGGGAACGGGCGCTGCTGTTCACGCAGTACGCCGAATTCGGCGCGATGCTGCGCGGCCACCTGTCGGCGCGGTTCGGCCGGGAGGTGCTGTTCCTGCACGGCGGGCTCGGCAAGGCCGAGCGGGACGCCATGGTGCAGCGCTTCCAGTCGGCGGACGGGCCACCGCTGTTCGTGCTCTCCCTCAAGGCCGGTGGCACGGGCCTCACCCTGACCGCCGCCAATCACGTGGTGCACGTGGACCGGTGGTGGAACCCGGCCGTGGAGGACCAGGCCACCGACCGGGCCTTCCGGATCGGGCAGCGCCGACGGGTGCAGGTCCGCAAGTTCGTCTGCGCCGGCACCGTGGAGGAGAAGGTGGCCGCGATGATCGCGGACAAGCGCAACCTCGCCGAGCGGGTGGTCGGCACCGGCGAACAGTGGATCACCGAGTTGTCCACCGGGCAGCTGCGTGAGCTGTTCGCCCTGGAGGCCGGGGCGGTGGTGGAGTAGTGAGCGAGCGGAGCGCTGGCGTGAGTACGGACCGGTTCGCCGACTACGGGCGCCCCCGCCGGGTCGACGGGGGTCTGCGGGCACGCAGCGCCCGGGGCGCGATCGGCCAGTCCTGGTGGTCCCGGCGTTTCCTGGAGGTGCTGGAGTCGTTCGCGCTCGGTACCCGGCTGACCCGGGGTCGGTCGTACGCACGGGCCGGTCAGGTGCTCACGCTCGACATCACACCCGGACGGGTCAACGCGGTGGTGCAGGGCTCCCGGCCGCAGCCGTACCAGGCGTCCATCGCGCTGAAGCCGTTCCCGGCCGCGCTCTGGTCCCGGATCGAGACGGAGTTGGCCGGGCAGGCGTTCTTCAGCGCCCGGCTGCTCGCCGGGGACCTCCCCGACGAGCTGGAGGAGCTGTTCGTCGCCGCCGGCGCACCGCTCTTCCCGGCCGGCGTGGACGAGCTGACCCAGCGGTGCAACTGCCCCGACTTCGCGGTGCCGTGCAAGCACCTCGCGGCGACGTTCTACCTGTTGGCCGAGGCGTTCGACGCGGACCCGTTCGAGCTGCTGCACTGGCGCGGCCGGTCCCGCGCGGAGCTGCTCGATGAGCTCCGCGCCCGGCGGGCCGAGACCACCGGTGCCGCCCCGTCATCCGAACCGGTCGACCCACCGTCCGAACCGGACGGTTACGGGTCTGCGGTGGACGTTGTCGCGCCGGTCGGCGCGGCCCGTGCGCTCGCTGGGCTGTCGGCGACTCCGCTGGCAGCGGCGGCAGACCGGTTCTGGTTGCCGCCGGTGCCGCTGCCAGATCGGCCGCCCCGACTGGTGACCGGCCCCGACCTGCTGCTGCGCCAGCTCGGAGCGCCAGCCCCGGCCATCGGTGGGCCGGGCCTGCTCGAACGGCTGCGCCGCGCGTACCGGGCGTTCGGCCCGGCCGACCGGTGAGCCGCCGTCACGTCCACCGGCGGCGGAACCGCCACATGATCGCGGCGTTGGCCACCAGCACCACCGCGCAGATCGCACCGGTCAGCCGACCGGCGAACACGGCTATCGCAGGCAGCGACGCCCACAGCACGATGGTCAACAACATCAGATAGCGGCCCCTGCGGGCCCGGACCCGGTGGTCCATCCGGGCGAAGAAGGCCGGGTCACTCTCCCGGAGCTGACGGGTGATCTGGTCGAACCTGCGCTGATCCTCTTTGCTGAGCATGGCGCTGCCTTCCCCTCACGCGTCCAGCGGTTCGGCGGCATACCCGTTGCGGCGGCGGCTCACGCTCGCCCGCTGCTGCTACTTTTCCTTCGCGCGAGGGAGTCTCATGTCCGGCTTACCTGAACCTTAAGTTTGCCTGTGGTGGCGAACGGCGCGGAAAGTGTCGCGTAGGGCGGCGTGGTCCGATCCGTGCCCGGCTGCCGCGCGTACGCCCTGATGGGAGAGTCCGCGTACGTCCCCGGCCCGCCGCCTGTCGCCGTTGCCGCACTGAGCGCTGTCTTAAGTGACCTCAGGAGGGTGTTCGGCCCACCTTGAAGGCCCCTGGGGCCTTGGTTACTTTGCCGTAGCAACCCCCTCAGGCAACAGTCGCCGCACCTGCCGCACCTGCCCGGTCGCAGCTTTCGGCGCTCATCAGAAATCGGGATTGGTACATGGCCGACCAGAATGTGCCACCACGTCGACCGCGGGACGACCGCGGTTGGGACGGACGCCAGCACCACAGCGCGGACGGTTACAGCGACCCCAACGCATCGACGCCCTACGGGTACGACTCGCCCCACCCCTACCAGGGCGGCCACCCGGCGCAGGCCGACCCGCGTGAGCAGTACGGCGACGGTTACGCGCACACCGGACAGCCCGCCCCCGCCCCGCGCGGACCGCAGTGGGTCGGCCCGGAAGGTCTCGGCCGTCCGGCCCCGGCGCGGCCCGCCGGCACCGGACTGCCCACGCTGGACGATGACGACGAACCGGGTCGCAAGGTCGGCCGGCGCAAGGCCATGGTGGCCCTCGGTGGCACCGCTGCCGTCGTCGCCGGTGGCGCCGCGCTTGCCATGACCCCGCAGTTCCGCGGCCTCTTCGGCGACGAGGCGGCCGGCGACGCGACCGGCAGCACGGTGACCGACGGCACCGCGGCGCGGCCCAGCGGCCAGCAGCCCAGCACGGTGCGTACCTACACCGAGCAGAACGAAAGCTACATGGGCTCCCGGGCCGGCGAGGCGCTGAAGAAGAACGCGCCGACCGGTGGACGGACCTTCTCCGGCCCCGCCGCGGCCGCGGCGGCGACCCAGGTGACCGTGAAGACGGTGCTGGCCAAGGACCCGATCCTGCACCTGGCCCGGCGCACCACCTTCGGGGCGACGCCCTCGGTGGTCTCCGACATCAAGAAGCAGGGCATCGACGCCTGGATCCGCGCCCAGCTGGACCCGGACAAGCTCGAGCCGAGCAAGGCCGAGCTGAAGCTCGCCGAGCTGCCCACCCAGAAACTCACCGTGCAGCAGCTGCGCGACCAGCGGGACAAGCTCAACGAACAGGGTGCCCAGCCGGAACGCGAGATGGTCGACGCCACCATCGCCCGACAGATCTGGTCCAAGCGCCAGCTGTTCGAGGTGATGGTCGACTTCTGGAACGACTTCCTGCACGTCGCCGCGGACTTCGACGGCGGCGAGGTGTACCGCAACTCGTTCGACCAGGACGTCGTGCGCCAGCACGCGCTGGGCAGCTACCCCGAGATGCTGGTCGCCGCGAACAAGCACCCCGCGCTGCTGATCTACCTGAACCAGAAGGACTCCCGCAAGGACGCGATCAACGAGAACCTCGCCCGGGAGAACCTCGAGCTCTACTCGGTTGGCGTCGATGGCGGCTACAAGGAGCCGGACGTCCGGCAGGCGGCCATGCTGCAGACCGGGCGCGGCGTCGACGACAAGGGCAAGTACGTCTTCCGGCCCGAGCAGCACTACGTCGGCAAGGTGAAGATCCTCGGCTTCAGCCACCCGAACAACTCGGCGGACCCGAAGAAGGCCGAAGCGGCGATCGACGCGTACATCACCTACATCGCGATGCACCCCTCGACCGCGAAGTACGTGGCGCAGAGCCTGGCGACCCGGTTCGTCTCGGACACCCCGCCGAAGTCCCTGGTGGACCGGCTGGCCAAGACGTACACCACCAACAAGGGCATGATCAAGCCCGTGTTGATGGCGTTGTTCTGCTCCTCGGAGTTCTGGGCCGGTGTGGGCCAGAAGGTGCGCCGGCCGATGGAGTACATCGTCGCCACGTACCGCACCCTGGGCGTCTCGCCGGATCCGTCGCCGACCGACAACAACGGCGACAACAAGCGCACCCCGTACGCCCGGGGCCTGCGGCAGATCCACGACAAGCTGCGCGAGCTGGGCCACTACCCGATGGGTCAGCCCACCCCGGACGGCTACCCGGACGTCTACATCGCCTGGACGTCGGCCGGCACCATGGTCAACGGCTGGAACGAGGCGGGCGAGATCCTCGCCGGCTACCGCACCGCCTTCACGTACACGGCACCGGAGAAGCTGGTCGGCAAGCCGCCGGCCACCGCCGGGGCGTACGTGGACGCCCTCTCCCTGCGGCTGGTGGGCCAGAAGCTGAGCACGCGGGAGAAGAACCTGATCCTCGGCGTGGCCGGTGTTTCGGCGACCGCCAAGGTCGACGCCACGTTCAACGGGGCCATCACCGCCGTCGCGCGGGCGATCCTCGCTTCCCCCCAGCACCACCTCCGGTGAGGCACCCGATGGAGAAGACTGTGTACAACTCTTTCCCCCTGCACCCCGAATGCCCCGACGCGCGGCGGCTGGCCGACAACCCGGCCGAGGCGTTCCTGCGCGCGGAGGCGGACATCGTCGCCGCCGAGAACGCCGCCGAGTTCGACCGCTACCGCACCCTGGAGAACCTGGAGGAGGCCCAGCAGGACGGCCGAGGCGTCACGCGACGGACCTTCGTCGCCGGTGCCGCGGCCACCGCCACCGCCCTGGCCACCGCCCAGTTCGTCACCACCTCGGCGTCGTTCGCGGCGACCAAGACCGGCACCCTGATCCACGTCTTCCTCTACGGCGGGCTGGACGGGCTGAGCCTGATCGCGCCGGACAACGACGCGGTGCTCGCCAAGGCCCGCCCCGACCTGCTACTCGGCAACGACTCGCTGGCCCTGGGCCGCGGCTTCAAGCTGACCAGCGCGTTCAAGCCGCTGGAGAAGTGGCTCACGGCCGGTCAGCTGGGCTTCATCCCAGCGGTCTCCGACGAGCGGCTGTCGCGCAGCCACTTCCAGGCCGCGGACGCCTGCAACCTGGGCGGGCTGCCCAACGAGACCGGCGGCCGGGGTTGGCTGGATGGTCTGGTCGACAACCTCGGCAAGGGCACCGCGTTCCGCAGCGTCGGCATCGGCAGCACGCTGCCGCGCTCGCTGGTCGGCAACAACGGCGCGCTCTCGCTGAACAACGTCGGCTCGCTGCGGCTCAACGGCGACGAGCGGTTCCGGGCTGCCACCGAGAAGGCCATCAAGGGACTCTTCACCGGGATCAACCACCCGGTCGAGGAGGCCGTGCAGGAGGGCATGGGCGCGCTGGCCACCGCCCAGAAGCTCGCCGCCAAGCCGTACCAGCCCGCCGAGGGCGTCAAGTACGAGGGCGTCGGCAACGCGTTCCAGCAACTCGCCCAACTGATCAAGGGCGGCGCCAACGTCCGGGTCGCCACCGTCGGCATGGGTGGCTACGACACCCACGAGAACCAGGGCACCCGTGAGGGCGGCCAACTGCACCGCCGGTTGAACGAGTTGGCCAGCGCCATGGCCGCGTTCTTCACCGACCTCGGCCCGCAGGCCGCCGACGTGACGATCATGGTGTCCAGCGAGTTCGGCCGCCGGGTCGGCTCCAACGGCGGCGGCACCGACCACGGGCACGGCGGGGTGGTCACCCTGCTGTCCGGCAAGAAGCTGGCCGGCTCGCTGCTCGGCACCTGGAACGGCCTGGACAAGCTGGACTCCGGTGACGTGCCGGAGTACAACAACATGTTCAACGTCTACGGCGCAGTGGCGCAGGGTCGGTTCGGGCTCACCAACGCGGAGGTCGACAAGGTCTTCCCCCGCCAGAAGTACGCCCCGATGAAGCTGTACGCGTGACGCATTCGCACACCCACGCCGCCGGCCGTCGTACCGGGACCTCGTCCTGGCACGGCGGCCGGTCGGCTGCGCCCGTATCCCCGCAGATCCCGGCCCGGCGCGGACCTGGCGGCCGGCGGTTGCTGGCCGCGCTGCTCCTGGTCGGCCTGCTCGCCAGCGTGCTGCCGTGGTGGCTGGGCACCCCCGCCGGTTCGATGCGGAGCACCGCGGCCACCGTCACCGCGGCGGGCCGAATCAGCGGCCTGATCGCCGGCTACCTGCTGCTGGTGCAGGTGCTGATGATGAGCCGGCTGCCGGTGCTGGAGCGGTGGATCGGCGGCGAGCAGATGGCCCGCTGGCACCGCGACATCGGTGCCACCCTGCTGGTCGCCGTGCTGGCGCACATGTCGCTGATCCTCGTCGGCTACGCGGACCTGCGTAACCAGTCGGTCCTCGCCGAGGTCGGCACGCTGCTCGGTGACTACGAGGACATGGTGTCGGCGTTCGTCGCCGTCGGCATCATGATGCTGGTCGGGTTCAGCAGCATCCGGGCGATCCGGCGGGCGCTGCCCTACGAGCTGTGGCACGCGCTGCACCTGTCCAGCTACCTGGTGCTGCTGCTCGGCTTCGGTCACCAGTTCACCCACGGCGCGCAGTTGTACAAACCCGGTCCGGTACGCACCGGTTGGATCGCGCTCTACCTGCTGGTGGTCGCCGCCCTGCTCTGGGGTCGGGTGATCGCTCCGCTGGCGTTCAACCTGCGGTACCGGCTGCGCGTCGCCGACGTGGTCGCCGAGAGCACGGACACCATCTCCATCTACCTGACCGGCAAGCGGCTGGACCGGCTGGCGATGCTCGGTGGCCAGTACTTCCGCTGGCGCTTCCTCACCCGCGGCTGCTGGTGGCAGTCACACCCGTTCTCCGTCTCCGCGGCGGCGAACGGCCGTTGGCTGCGTCTCACCGTCAAGGTCGTCGGCACGCATACCGCCGACCTGCGCGACCTGGACCCGGGCACCCGGGTCTGGGCGCAGGGCCCGTCGGGCACCTTCACCGCCGCGCACCGGGTCCGCGAGCGGGCGCTGCTGATCGCCGGCGGCAGCGGCATCACCCCGATCCGGGCCATGCTGGAGGAGTTGCCGCCGGGCGCCGCCCTGATCTACCGGGCCCGTACCCCGGCCGACGTGCTGCTCAGCCGTGAGCTGGACTGGTTGGCTCAGGAGCGCGACACCTCCGTCTGGTACGTCATCGGCTCCCGCGACGACCCCGGCCCCCGTCAGCTGATGAGCCCGGACGGGTTGCGTCAACTGGTGCCCGACGTGGCCCGGCGCGACGTCTACCTGTGCGGGCCGCCCGGGCTGGTGGAGCAGTCGGTGCGCGCGCTGCGCCGAGCCGGTGTGCCTCGCCGGCAGATCCACCTGGCCACGTTCGAGTTGTAGGAAGGGCATTCCATGCGTCGCGCATTGCTCGCGATCACCGGCCTGGCCGCCAGCACCACCGCGCTGGTGGTGCTCAAGGGTTCACCGGGCACCACGCCGGTCGCCCAGGACCTGCCAACGGCCGAGGGGGTCGTCCCCACCCCGCAGGCTGTCGACCCGAGCGTCGACCCGGACGCCGGTCCGGCGGGCGCGACGCCGAAGCCGTCGGGAAGCGCCGACGCTCCCGTGTCGCCCACGCCGAGCAGGACCACCGCCCGCCCGTCCGGCACCCGCACCACGGCGAAGGCCCCCACCGCACCTCGGACCACCAGCAAGGCACCCCAGCCGAGCACCCGCCGGGTCACCGGACCCCCGGTGGTCACGGCCGACAAATACGGGACTGTTCAGGTGCAGATCGTCGTCTCCGGTAGCCGGATCATCGAGGCCGTCGCGCTGTTGCTGCCCAGCGGGGGCGAGTCCGACATCCACAGCGGCGACGTCCGCCTCAAGTACGACGGCACCGGCGGCGAGGTGGTGCAGAAGCAGAGCGCCAACGTCGACACCGTCTCCGGTGCCACCGAGACCAGCAACTCCTACAGGCAGTCCCTGCGGGCCGCCATCGAGCAGGCGTTCTGACGTGCCAGCCGCGATGACCCGACCCGGGCTGTGCCGGGTCGAGCAGATCATGGGTACGGCGATCACCCTGGACCTCGCCGACGACCTGCCACCGGCGACCCTGCGTGAGTTGGCCGACCAGGTCTTCGCCTGGATGCGCGAGGTGGACGCGCGGTTCAGCACGTACAAGCCGGACAGCGAGGTGTGCCGCTTCGACCGGGGCGAGGTGCTGCTCTCCGAGGCGTCCGCGGACCTGCGGTTCGTGCTGGAGGCCTGCGCCGACCTGTGGGGTGCCACCGACGGGTTCTTCGACGCGTACGCTACCGGTCGGCTCGACCCGTCCGGGTTCGTCAAGGGCTGGGCGGCCCAGGTCGCCTCGGATCGTCTGCTCGCCGCCGGGGCCGCGAACCACTGTGTGAACGCCGGCGGCGATGTGCGGGTGCGCGGCTTTTCCCCGTCGGGGGAGCCGTGGCGGATCGGCATCCGGCATCCGTGGGAACCGATGGCGACCTGCCTGGTGCTCGCCGGCACCGACCTGGCCGTCGCCACGTCCGGCGTCTACGAGCGGGGCCGGCACGTGGTGGACCCGCGCCGGAGGGTGCCGGCCGCCGGGCTGCGCTCGGTCACCGTGGTCGGCACCGACCTCGGGGTGGCCGACGCGTATGCCACGGCTGCCCTCGCCATGGGGGTCACCGGCCTGGGCTGGCTGGACCGCCAGGAGCACCACACCCACGCCGTAGTAACCGACGAAGCACGCCAGTACCACTCCGCCGGCCTCCCGCTGACGAGCTG
The DNA here is from genome assembly GCF_040607415.1 of Micromonospora sp. NPDC005291. Lineage (NCBI taxonomy): Bacteria > Bacillati > Actinomycetota > Actinomycetes > Micromonosporales > Micromonosporaceae > Micromonospora > Micromonospora sp. NPDC005291. The sequence continues at coordinate 26,300 of NZ_JBEXGR010000026.1, read as the reverse complement.
ATCCCCATCCCCGCGATCGTGCAGTTTCGGCCGCTCGTTTGTCCCGAAAGCGGCGATTGTCGGGACAGGCAGTGCAAGATCGCGGAGGGAAGTGACGGGCTAGCGGAGCGGGCGGTTGGTGCCGGCGGGCCGGGAGCCGGTGGGGCGTGGACGGCCGGGGCGCGAGCCGGACGGCCGGGTGCCGGCCCACCGGTGCCGTGGGTGGCTGCGCCGGGGCGGTTCGGTGCCGCCGGGATGAGCCGCTCTGTCGTCCGTGGACATCGTTCCCCCGTTCGTGGCGCGCGTTCGCGCCGTCCCCCTGTCAACGAGGACCGGCGCCCCGGCGACGCTGTCGGGCACCGGATGGAATCGTCGGCCCGGGCTGTCTCACATGCCTCGTCGGGGCAGTGGCAGGTGACCGGGGAGCAGGTCGGGGGCGAGCGTCACCCCCGTGGCGCGCAGCGCCCCGATCAACGTGTTCTGCACGAGGTACGAATCTGGAAGTTGCCAGCGGGCCTGCTCGGGGGCGACCGCCCAGCGGACCGTCCCCTCCGGCAGTCGGGTGGGCGGCGCGGGGATCCACGAGCCCGGCCCGTGCCGGACCACGTGGAAGCAGTGCTCCAACTCGGGCCGGAGCGGATCGCCGGGACGGACCAGGAACATCCACCGCCCGGTGGGGGTGACCAGCACCGGGCCGCGTACGCCGGTGCCGGCCGGGTGGATCTGCACCGCGTCGAGCACGTGCCGGCCGAGGTGGGCGGGCACCTCCAGCACGTCGAAGGCCCGGCCGGTGGGCAGCAGCACCCCGTGTGGACGGTTGCGCCACCAGGTGGCCACCCGGGCCGGGTCGGCGCTGGCAGCCAACTCCCAGTTCTCCAGGGCGGGGTGGCAACCCACGGTGGGACAGCCGGCCCGCCCGCAGACGAAGCGGCTGCGGGCCAGACAGGCCCCCGGGGTGACCTCCCAACCGTGTGCGGCGTACCGCATGGCGACCCGGCGCAGCCGGACCCGTTCCAGCGGCGACAGTTCGGCGACGCGCGGTGCGACGTTCCCCCACATGTGTGCCATCTCCCCTCGTGTGGCCCGGCGAATGCCAGGTCGCAGTTCGAGCACCGTCACTGCCGTAACCCACGATCGTTGAGGTTGACGAACGGCCCGTGCAACTTGCACGAAAAGTACGAGGACTGGCTGTACGGCTGACGTACATCGTGTGCGACCAGCGAAAACCTGAAGACGAACGACGGCCGCCGCACCCGCGGAGATCGCCCCGACCCGATGGGTCGCCGGCGGCAGGGGAGGGATGGGGAGATGGACGAGCTACCCATAGGACGGCGAGTGGCCTATTGGCGGGGGCGCCGCAAGATGTCGCAGCAGGTCTTCGCCGATCGGTTGGGCAAGTCCAAGAGCTGGGTGGACAAGGTCGAACGCGGCGTCCGCCGGTTGGACAAGTTCTCGGTCCTCTACGAGATCGCCGACATCCTCCAGGTAGACGTGCAACTCCTCATGGGCAAGGATCCCGAGCGCCGCACCGACGCGCTGAACTGCATCGACCAGGTCGAGGTGCAGGAGATCCGGGCGGCGCTGGAACGCTACGACTCGATGAGCGCGTACTTCGACGCGGCACCCTGCCCGCCGCCGCTGGACGGCATGCGCAAGGCCGTCAACCACGCCTGGCTCACCTACCAGTACGGCCGCTACGGGATGCTCACCCGGGCGCTGCCCAAGCTGCTGCGCGACGCCCAGGCGGCCGACGCCGCGTACGGCGGTGAGCAGGCCGCCGAGGCGGCGCACCTGCTCGGGCAGGTCTACCAGATCGCCTCCTCGGTGCTGCGCAAGCTCGGCGAGTGCGAGCTGGCCTGGTTGGCCGCGGACCGGTCGATGGCGGTGGCCCAGCGGGCCGACGACCCGCTGCTGGCCGGCATCGCCACCACCCGGGTGTGCAACGCCCTGGTCGCGATGGGTCGGGCCCGTCCCGCGCTGGAGCTGAACGTCCAGATCGCCAACCGGCTGGCACCGGGCGGGAGCAACGAGATCTCCCCGGCTCGGCTCTCCGTCTACGGAATGTTGCTGCTCCAGGGCGCGATGGCCGCGTCCCGCATCGGCGACTCGGCCAGCGTCGATGACCTGATCAACTGTGCGCAGGAGGCCGCCACCCTGCTCGGCGGTGACCACAACCATTACTGGACGTCGTTCGGCCCGACCAATGTCGAGCTGCACCGTGCCGCCGCCGCGGTGGAGCTGGGCGACGGGGGCCGGGCCGTGGAGGTGCACCAGCTGCGCATCGCGGAGCCCTCGTTCAACGCGCTGCTGCCCGAACGCCGCGCCCACCACCTGCTCGACATCGCCCGCGGGTACGCCCAGATCGGCGACGTGGCGAACGCCGGCGAGATGCTGCTGCTTGGTGATCGGCTCGCTCCGTCGGAGATCCGTTGCCGGCCGATCGCGCACGAGGTGATGTCGGACATCCTTCGTCGCACACGTGGTGCGCCGCCTTCTCCGGTAGCGGAGTTGGCTGAGCACATGGGAGTAGGGGTATGAGCGCGGAGCCGGTTTGATGGCCGGTTCACCGCACAGCAGCGGGCATCGCGAGGTGCTCTACGTCATCGCCTGCGGTTCGCCGCTGGCACGGCACGTCGGTCGTCTGGTCGACCTTGCCCAAGAGGATGGTTGGGACGTCTGCGTGGTCGCCACGCCGGACGGGGTCAAGTTCATCGACCAGTCGGCCCTGATCCGGCAGACCGGCCACCCGGTACGGACGCACTACAAGAATCCCGGTGACCCGGACGTGTTGCCGCCCGCCGACGCCATGATCGTCTGCCCGGCCACCGTCAACACGGTCAACAAGTGGGCGGCCGGGATCACCGACACCCTCGCGCTCGGGCTGCTGGTCGAGGCGCAGGGCAAGGGCGTCCCCATCGTGGCGGTGCCGTACACCAACGCCGCGATGGCCTCCCACCCGGCGTTCCGTGCCGGGATGGCCCGGCTGGCCGAGTGGGGCGTCACGGTGCTCTTCGGTGATCACGTGATCGCCCTGCATCCGCCGGGAACGGGGGAGCAGCACCTGCACGCCTTCCCGTGGGCGATGCCGCTGGCCGCGCTGCAAAGCGTCTCCTGGAGCGCGGCCTAACGCTCGCGACCGGGCTTACACCCGGCGCGGCCGGGCCGGGCGTCACCGCTCGGCGGCCCCCGCGCCGGTAAGCTGGCCCGCCGTGAGCATAAGCCGATCCGCCCCCACGGTGACCGACGTGGTCACGGAGCTGGAACGGCGCTATCCGCCGGTCTGGGCCGAGGAGTGGGACCGCGTGGGTCTGGTGCTCGGCGAGCCGGCCGCCCCGGTCCGACGGGTGCTCTGTGTGGTCGACGTGGTGCCCGAGACGGTCGCCGAAGCGCTGGCCGCCGACGTGGACATGATCGTTTCGCATCACCCGCTGCTGCTGCGCGGGGTCTCGACGGTCGCTCCGACGACCTTCAAGGGGCGGATCATCCACCAGCTCATCCGGGCCGGGGTGGCGCTCTACGCGGCGCACACCAACGCCGACGTGGCCTCCCCGGGCGTCTCCGACGCCCTCGCCGCCCGGTTCGGGCTGACCGGGCTGCGCCCGCTGCAGCGGCCCGCGCCCTCCTCGCCCGCCCAGGGCGACGACCGGGGGTTCGGTCGGATCGGCGAGCTGCCCCAGCCGATGACCCTCGCCGAGCTGACCCGGCACGCCGCCGCCGTGCTCCCCGTCACGTCCTGGGGAGTTCGCGCCGCGGGGGACCCCGGGCGTATGGTTCGTACCCTCGCCGTCAGCGGCGGGTCGGGGGACAGCTTCCTCGGCGCCGCGACCGCCGCCGGGGTGGACGCGTTCCTCACCGCCGACCTGCGGCACCACCCGGCCGGCGAGCACCTCGCCGCCGATGGTCCCGCCCTGATCGACGCCGCCCACTGGGCGACCGAACGACCGTGGCTGGACGACCTGGCCGCCCTCCTACGGGAGGCACTGGGCGTCGAGACGCTGGTGTCCGACCTGGACACCGACCCGTGGACCGTGCACGCCGCCGCACCCGTTGTGGACGACAAGGAGCCCGACCGTGAAGGCTGACCCTCAGGTGCAGCGCCGCCTGCTCGACCTCCAGGCGATCGACACCAACCTCGCCCAGCTCGCCCACCGCCGGCGTTCGCTGCCCGAGCGGGCCGAGCTGGAGTCGCTGGCCCGGGAGTTGTCGTCACTGGAGGACGAGCGCGTCCGCGCCCAGGTGGCGGTCGACGACCTGGACCGGGACATCACCCGACTGGAGAAGGACGTCGAGCAGGTCCGGGCCCGTAAGGAGAAGGACGAGAACCGGCTGGCCGCCGGCACCGGCCCGGCCCGGGAGCTGGAGGCGCTCCAGCACGAGCTGGTCTCGCTGAACCGGCGCCAGGGCGACCTGGAGGACGCCGAGCTGGAGCTGATGGAGCAGCGGGAGACCGCGCAGGGCGTACTGGACGGCGTGGAGCAGCGGCTGGCCGACACCCGGGACAAGCGGGCCGCGACCGAGCAGCGCCGCGACGCCGCGATGGCCGAGATCGCCAAGGAGGAGGAGTTCAAGCGGGGGGCCCGTCAGCCGCTCGCCGCCGACCTTCCGGGTGACCTGGTCACCCTCTACGAGAAGATCCGCGAGGACACCGGGCTGGGTGCCGCGCTGCTCACCGCGGGCCGCTGCGGCGGGTGCCGGTTGGAGCTCTCCGGTGCCGACCTGGCCCGGATTCGCAAGACCGCCCCGGACGACGTGGTCCGCTGCGAGGACTGCCGACGGATCATGGTCCGCACCAACGAGTCGGGTCTGTAGGTCGTGGCGCCGCGCGTGGTCGTCATCGAGGCCGACGGCGGGTCGCGGGGCAACCCGGGCCCGGCCGGCTACGGCGCGGTCGTACGCGACTCGGAGACCGGTGAGGTGCTCGGCGAGCGCTCCGAGTCGCTCGGCACGGCGACCAACAACGTCGCCGAGTACCAGGGGCTGATCGCCGGGTTGACCGCCGCCGCCGAGCTGGGTGCCGCCGAGGTGGACGTCCGGATGGACTCCAAGCTGGTGGTCGAGCAGATGAGCGGCCGGTGGCAGATCAAACACCCCGGCCTGCGACCCCTCGCCGCCCAGGCCGCCGGGCTGGTGGGCCGGTTCGCCGCGGTGCGGTTCACCTGGATTCCCCGCGAGCAGAACCGGCACGCCGACGCGCTGGCCAACGCCGCGATGGACGCCGCCGCCGGTCGCCCCCCGGCGCCCCCGGCCCCCGGCCGCCCTGCGGCTCTGGCCACCGGCCAGGCTCCGGCGACGCCCGCCACCGGCAGCGACCCGGCGACCGCGCCCGCCTCGTGGGAGCCGCGACCGAGCTTCACCGCCACCCGGCTGATCCTGGTCCGGCACGGCGAGACCGAGTACACCGAGCAGCGGCGCTACTCCGGCCGCGGCGACGTGCCGCTCTCCGAGAGTGGCCGGGCTCAGGCCAGGGCCACCGGCGCCCGGGTGGCCGCGCTGGCCCCGTCCGTCGCGGCCGTGCTCAGCTCACCGCTGTCCCGGTGTACGGCTACCGCAGCGGCGATCGCCGGGGCGCTCGGTGACGTGCCGGTCCGCACCGAGGACGACCTGATCGAGTGCGACTTCGGCCAGTGGGAGGGGCGCACCTTCGCCGAGGTGCGCCAGCAGTGGCCGGGAGAGATGGACGCCTGGCTCGCCTCACCCCGGATCGCCCCGCCGGGCGGGGAGTCGTTCACGCACGTCGCCGAACGCGCCCACCGCGTGATAGCCGGGCTGCTCACCGCGTACCCCGGTGAGACCGTGGTGGTCGTCTCGCACGTCTCGCCGATCAAGCTGGTGCTGCGCGACGCGCTCGCCGCCGGCGACGGGTTCCTGCACCGGCTCTTCCTGGACGCGGCCGGCATCTCGCTGCTCGACATGTGGCCCGACGGCGGCGTCGCCGTCCGCACGGTCAACGACACCGCCCACCTCGCCGCGCTCTGATCGCTGCTGGCGGTGGGTGAGGTCCACCGGCTCGTCGCGTCCTCCGCCGGCCGAGCCTGCTGCCCCGGCGGCTCGTCATTCGGCGCACCGTAATCACCGCTCGGCGCACGATTCGCCTTCCGGGCCGCGTGACGGCCGTCACAAAGTCGTAGCCTCCGGCCGTTACATCGAGAGCCACGACTCCCCGGAGGTGTGTCAGATGGCTGCACCGGAACCGGAGGCGCCGACCACGGCGCCAACCAGGGCGAAGGACCACAGCCCCTGGAACTGGTTGCTCTTCATCCCCATCGTGGTGCCGCTGATCCCGGCCTTCTTCAACGGCGACTCGCCCCGGATCTTCGGGTTCCCGCGCTACTACTGGCTGCAACTGGCGTACATCCTGCTCGGCGTCGCCACCACGACGTTGGTGTACCAGATGACGAAGAAGCGGGGTGGCCAGTGAGCGCGAGGAGTGAGCCGGGTCTGCGAGCCCCGCAGTCGCGAACGAAGGTGGTGCAGTGATGTGGCGCGACCATCTCACCGAGATCATCGTCTTCTCCCTGCTGTTCCTCCTGGTCAGCGGGATGGGCTTCGTGGCCGCCCGCTGGCGGGCACCGAAGGACATGGCGCACCTGGACGAGTGGGGGCTGGGTGGGCGCAGCTTCGGCGGCTGGATCACCTGGTTCCTGGTCGGCGGTGACCTCTACACGGCGTACACCTTTGTGGCGGTGCCGGCGCTGATGTTCGGAGCCGGGGCGGCCGGGTTCTTCGCCGTGCCGTACACCATCGTGATCTATCCGTTGGTCTTCCTGGTGTTGGTCCGGCTCTGGTCGGTGTCGCACCGGCACGGGTTCGTCACGCCGGCCGACTTCGTGCGCAAGCGGTTCGACTCGCCGGTGCTGGCGCTGCTGATCGCGATCACCGGCATCGTCGCCACCATGCCGTACATCGCGTTGCAGTTGGTCGGCATCGAGGCGGTGCTCAAGACGATGGGAGTCACCGGCGACAACGTGCTGGCCCGGCACCTGCCGATCATCATCGCGTTCGCCATCCTGGCCGCCTACACGTACCAGTCGGGCCTGCGCGCGCCGGCGCTGATCGCGTTCGTCAAGGACATCCTGATCTACATCGTCATCCTGGTGGCGATCATCTACCTGCCGTACAAGTTGGGCGGCTGGGGTGACATCTTCGCCGCCGCGGACGCGAAGTTCGACGCCTCGCCCAACCCGAACGACGGCATCCTGCTCAACGGCAACAACCAGCTCCAGTACGTCACGCTGGCGCTCGGGTCGGCTTTGGCGCTCTTCCTCTACCCGCACAGCATCACCGGTGTGCTGGCCAGCCGGAGCCGCGACGTGATCAAGCGGAACATGTCGGCGCTGCCGGCGTACAGCCTGCTGCTCGGGCTGATCGCGCTGTTGGGTTACATGGCCATCGCGGCGGGCGTGAAGCCCCTGCCGGGGGCGTCAGCCGGCAGCGTGGACAACAACACCATCGTGCCGCTGCTCTTCGACCAGCAGTTCCCGGACTGGTTCGCCGGTGTGGCGTACGCGGCGATCGGCATCGGCGCGCTGGTGCCGGCGGCGATCATGTCGATCGCGGCGGCGAACCTGTTCACCCGCAACATCTACAAGGAGTATCTGAAGCGGGACGCCTCCCCGGCCCAGGAGGCCAACGTCTCGAAGATCACCTCGCTGGTGGTGAAGGTCGGCGCCGTGGCCTGCATCGTCTTCCTCGACCCGCAGTTCTCCATCGATCTTCAGCTGATCGGTGGCGTGATCATCCTGCAGACCCTGCCGGCCGTGGCGCTGGGCCTCTACACCCGCTGGTTCCACCGCACCGGGCTGATCGTCGGCTGGGTGGCCGGCATGGGCCTGGGCATGTGGATGCTCTACCAGGTGGCCAGCCCGACCCGGAAGCACTTCGGCGGCTCGGCGTTCCCGCTGTCGGAGTTCGGCTTCGACACCACCAGGACGATCTACGTCGGCATCGTGGCGGTGGCGGTCAACCTGGCCGTCGCGGCGCTGGTGACGCTGGCGCTGCGGGCCGCGAAGGTGGCCGAGGGCGTCGACGGCACCACGCCCGACGACTACTTCGCCGACGAGGGCGACCCCCGTGTCACCCCAGGCGCCGAGAGCAACGCAGACCCGGCCCGCGAACCGGTCGCCTAACCCACCCCCCACCCCCCGTCCCGCCCCCGCCCTCGCCCCACCCCCGCTCCCCGTCGATCTAGGGCAAATAGTCGCTAGTTGATCTCCCTGAGCAACGATTTGCCCTAGATCGACGCGGGGTGTGGGGCGCGCGGCGCGGGCGCGGGGTGGGGGGTGGGGGTGGTGTGGGGCGCGGGTGGTTAGTGGGGGCGGTTGCGGGACTCTAGGGCCTTGTTGAGGCGGTGTAGCAACACCGCTAGGGTCTTTCGGTCATCGGCGGGCCAGTCGCCGAGCATCTCGCCGTAGAGCCGCGTCCGCGCGGCCCGCACCGCGGCCATCCGTTGCAGGCCAGCGGCGGTGGGGGAGATGACCGTGCCCCGTCCGTCGGTCGGGTCCGGGTTGCGGGTGATCAGGCCGTCCCGCTGAAGTGCGGACACCTGCCGGGTCACGGTCGAGCCGTCCAGGTTGAGCCGGGCGGCGAGCGCGGAGACGTTCTGCGGGCCGGCGCTGTCCAGGTGACGCAGGATCACGTACGCCGCCCGGTCGAGCACCCGGTGCTCGGCGGTGCCGGTGGCCCGCCGGGTGGCCTCGCCGAAGCGCATCAGCAGCGCCACCTCGGTTTCGATCCGGCCGAGGGTGATCTCGTGGTCGTCGTTCATAGCTGTACGATACAGGATAAGTACCTGCATGATACAGCTAACTGGGGAGTCGAAGTGGATCGGCGTTCCGAACCGAACCGCAGTGCCATCTACGCCACCACGCTGGTGGCCTTCCTCGCCATCGCCGGCATCGCCGTCGTCGACCCGATCCTGCCGGCCATCGGCGACGCGATCGGGGTCACCGCCTGGCAGGTCGAGCTGCTCTTCACCGCGTACATCGCGGTCATGGCCCTCGGCATGATCCCGGCGACGCTGGCCAGCGGCCGGTTCGGCTTCAAGCCGGTGCTCCTCACCGGCGTCTCCGTGGTCGGCCTGGCCGCGATCCTCGCCTCGTTCAGCAACAACATCGTGCAGCTGTCCGTGCTGCGCGGCGTCTGGGGGCTGGGTAACGCCATGTTCTTCGCCACCGCCATGGTGGTGCTGGTCAACCTGGCCGTCGACCGGGAATGGGTGGTCGGCCTCTTCGAGACCGCCCTTGGCCTCGGCTTCGCCGTCGGCCCGCTGATCGGCGGCCTGCTCGGCGGGATCAGCTGGCGGCTGCCGTTCTTCGTCTGCGGCGTGTTCATGGTCCTCGCCCTCGGCGTGGCCACCCGCAAGCTCCGCGAGCCCACCAACCGGCAGGCCCCGGTACGCATCGGCCAGATCTTCGCCACCTACCGCCGCCCGGCGTTCATCGCGCTCTGCGTGGTGACCGGCACGTACAACTTCGTGTTCTTCGTGGTGCTCGGCTACACGCCACTCTTCCTGGGCCTGGACGTCATCCCGCTCGGGCTGGCGTTCACCGGCTGGGGGCTCGGCCTGGCCGCCGGCATCCTGGTGATCGGCCACCGACTGGCCCACCGGATCGGAGCCGTGCAGACCGTCGGCGTGGCCATCGCCGGGCTGCTGGTCTGCATGGTCCTCTTCGCCACCTCCACCAGCACCGCCGAGGCGCTCGTGGTGCTGGTGCTCTCCGGCCTGTGCATGGGGCTGGCAAACGCCAACCTCACCGACCTGGCGCTCGGCCTCGGCTCCAGCGACCGCCGGGTCGCCACCGGTGCGTTCAACCTGGTCCGGTGGGGCGCCGCCGCGCCGGCACCGATCATCTCCGGCAAGCTCGCCGAGCACTCGCTGGCGCTGCCGTTCTGGGTCGGCTTCGGAGTGCTCGCCGTCGGCGTCCTGGTCTACCTGGCCTTCGCGCACCTGATGGCCGCCGGCTACGGCGAGCGGGTGCTCTGGTCCCGCCGGAACCGAGCCGCCTCCAGCGCGGAGCACGAGCCGATCGAGACGTACTGACCGCCGTTGCGAGGTCAGCTCAGGGCACGCCAGAGCAGGTAGAGGCCGATCGTCGTGCCGAACACCACGATCACCGCCTTGAGCAGCACCGGCGGCAACCGTCGGACCAACCGGGCGCCCGCGTACCCACCGATCAGCGTGGCCGGCGCGACCACCGCGACGGCCGTCCAGTTCACCGGGCCGAACAGGGCGAACACCACCAGCGTCGTGCACCCCACCACCGCGGAGAGCAGATTCTTGATCGCGCTGACCCGCGCCAGGGTCGCGTCCAGCACCAGGGCCAGCCCGGCGACCAGCATCACCCCGAGCGCCGCACCGAAGTACCCGCCGTACACCGCGCCGAGCGCGACCATCGTCTGCACCGCGATCGTCCGCTGGCGCGGCGACAGGTCCCGGGGGTGACCGACCAGCCGGCGCAGCGGGTCCTGGAAGGCCAGGACCGCGGTCGCGCCGAGGACCAGAAAGGGTACGACCAGTTCGAACGCGCGGGCCGGGGTGGCCAGCAGCAGCATCGCCCCGAGGATCGTGCCGACGATGGTGGTGGGCACCAGCGTGGCCAGCGCGCGGGGGCGCGGCAGGTCCGCCCGGCTGCCAGCCACACTGGCCAGGTAACCGGGGAACACGGCGACCGAGTTGCTGACGTTCGCCGGAACCGGGGGCAACCCGACCGCGATCATGGCCGGAAAGGTGATCAGCGATCCACCACCGGCTACCGCGTTGACCGTGCCAGCGGCGAGACCGGCGGCGAGCAGCAGCGCGGCGTGGGTGAGATCCATAGCCCCACGAGGCTAGCCGTCGCCTCGCGGGGCGGATTCGCCGACCGCCCTTGAGCTGCGCGATCTTGCTCAGGCGGGGCGGCAATACCGGCAGCACGCTCGTCGTTAGGATGAGAGCGCGACGGACGAGTCGACCGGGCGGTCGCGTCGGCGGGCTTCGGCCCGCCGCCGAGGAACGTCCGGACTCCACAGGGCAGGGTGGTTGTTAACGGCAACCCGGGGCGACCCGCGGGACAGTGCCACAGAAAACAGACCGCCGACCCCAACGGGGACGGTAAGGGTGAAACGGTGGGGTAAGAGCCCACCAGCACCCCGGGTGACCGGGGTGGCTTGGTAAACCCCACCCGGAGCAAGGCCAAGCAAGGGCCGTCACCGCAAGATGACGACCCGGCGCAGACGCTTGAGGGCTGCCCGCCCGATGTCTGCGGGTAGGCCGCTGGAGCCTGCCGGCAACGGCAGGCCGAGATGGATGGCCGCCGCCGGCGCAAACCCTTCGGGGTGCGCGCCGCGCACAGAATCCGGCGTACAGGTCGACTCGTCCGTCGCCCCGCCAGCTTGGTGCGCGCCAATACTTTGCCCTTGCGCTAAGTGTCGTTGCACGCCATGCTTAGCCGCATGGCACAGTATTCGGCGCAGCTCGACGGTGTGTTCGTCGCCCTCGCCGACCCGACCCGGCGCGGGGTAATCCGGCGCCTCGGCCACGGCCCGGCAAGCGTCGGCGATCTCGCCAGCGAGTTTCCGATGACCCTTCCCTCGTTCATGAAGCACGTACGGACGCTCGAGTCCAGTGGGCTGATCCGCACGGCCAAGTCCGGTCGGGTGCGCACCTGTGTGCTCAGCCGTGAAGGCCTCGCCGTCATCGATGACTGGCTCGCGGAGCAGCGCCGAATCTGGGAAGAGCGCACCGATCGCCTCGAACGCCTCGTCACCGACCCCGAGGAGAACAGACAGTGAATCCCGACCTGGACCTGACCCTGGAGCGGGTGATCCGGGCCCCCCGTGCCGCCCTGTGGAGCGCGTGGACCGACCCGTCCCGCTTCGAGAAGTGGTGGGTCCCGGCTCCGACCCTGTGCCGCGTCGACCGCTTGGACGTCCGGCCCGGCGGCGCGCTCGTGACACGACTGAGCGACGACGGGGTGGAGTTCGTCCCGCACGTCGACGCAACCTTCCTCGTCGTCGACGAGTTCGAGCGGATCGTGTTCACGAACGCGATCGACAGCGCCTGGCGGCCCGCGGACCCTGCCCCGGTCCGCATGACCGCCGAGATCACCCTGAATGATCACCCGGATGGCACGGACTACCGGATCATCGTCCGCCATGGTGATCCCGCTGCTCGCGCCCGTCACCAGGAACTCGGCTTCGGGCAAGGCTGGAGCTCGGTCACCGAGCAACTCGCCGGGGTCACCGAAAGCCAGGGCGCGCGATGAAGATCGCCCTTACCGAGTTCGTAACCCTCGACGGGGTCAGCCAGGGTCCCGGCTCGCCGACCGAGGATACGAGCGACGACTTCACCCGGGGCGGCTGGCTTGTGCCCTACCTGGACAAGCTCTTCGTCCAGCGCACCTCTGACTGGCTGGGGCTCGCCGACGGTCTGCTGCTGGGGCGGCGGACCTACGAGGCGTTCGCTCGCGACTGGCCGCAGATCACCGACGCGGACGACCCGTTCACCGAACGGATGAACTCACTACCGAAGTACGTCGTGACCAACACCCTCACGGAAGGTAGTTGGCACCCGTCGACCGTGCTCCGCGGCGACCCGATCCAGACCGTCGGGAAGCTCAAGGAGCAGCCAGGACGGGAACTCCAGATCCACGGGAGTGCACGACTCGGCAACGCCCTGTTGTCGGCCGGTCTCGTCGACACACTCCGACTCGCCGTCGCTCCCACCGTGATCGGTTCCGGGCGGCGGCTGCTCGACCGTCCAGGCGCACCCGTCGGCCTACGACTCGTTCGCCACGAGGTAACGGCGAACGGTTTGCTGCTGCTTGAGTACGAGCGTGTCGGCGTGGCCCCCGTGGCGGCATACGAAGGTGTCACTGCCTTCGTATAGTCACCGTGCTCAGACATGTGGCCGGCCACTGCCTCCATCGACTGACGTAGCGACACGCATGCGCGTAACGGATAACGCTGGCGTTGCGCGAACGGGGCCACGCCAGCCCACCGCATGGCGCCCTCGCCCGCACGGGGGACAGGCGCCTCCGCGCGGCTGTCGTCGGTTACGGCCGCTCGGGGACCTGGGCGACGAACGCGGCCCAGGTTGTTGGGGCGAAGGTCAATGCCGGACCGGCTACATCTTTCGAGTCGCGGATGGCCACAACGCCGCGCATGTTGCTCGCCACCTCGACGCAGTTTCCACCGCTTGCGCCGCTGCGGGTGGACTTACGCCACCGGGCGTTACTGAGGTCCATGATGGCTCTCAACTTCCTTCAGCAGGTCGATGGACTGCCGGCGTGGGAGCGCCTCGTTTCGGACGCTCTCCCACCTTGCCTGAAGCGTAGCTACATCATCGTTCCTGTCGATGACGTCCCCGCCAAGCTGGTTTTCGAGGTGTCCAACCCAGACGCCCTCGCTGGACCGAGCCAGCGCGAGCGGCCCGGACAGCCCGATGTGTAGGCCGCTGGCTATCGGGATGACGTGGACGTGAACGTGCGGAAGCTCGGCCATCGTGACCACGCCAGGTTCCTCGGGTGGTTGTCCCTGGCCCGCCGGCCTCGCCGGTCACCTCGACTCTGATTTTCCGTCGTCGCGTAGCGAGGGCTGGGTCAGCAGCGGTAGCCGCCGAGCGGGGCCGCACCGGCGAGCGCTTCGACTGTCGTCGTCGGCGCGATCGACTCGGTCGGGGTCGGCGAGGGCGGGGCGGCACTGGCCGTGGGGGTCGGCGGAGCCGGGGGCGAACCGCTGGGCGTAACGGCGGCGGCGGGGTCGACGAGGGTGACCGTGCTGCGTTGGAGCTGCTTGGTGACCATCCGGATGCTCGTGGCGGTCGCCTGGTGCTCGTACACGTCGGTGATTTTGATGCTGTAGGGCCCGGGGCCGAGCCCGCCCTCGACGGTCCAGTAGTTGTCGGTCTCGCGGGCCGCCTTGCGGAAGCCGCCGCCCGGCCCCTTCGCCTCGACCGAGCGGAGCGGATTGCCGTGGTTGCCGACCTGCACCGCGAACCACCACTGCGAGGCGCCCCCCTTCATCCGGAAGGTGAGCCCTCCGTCGAGCGGCGGGTTCACCACCGCCCGGTACGTCACCGGCACGACGCCCTGCGCCCGGTCGGCGATCCGGTCGAACGCCTGGTTCGAGAGGTCGATCTTGCCGGGTGCGCATCCGCCGCACTGGTCCATGACCAGGACCCGGACCGTGCCCTTCGGGCCGCTCACGTCCAGGTAACTGCCGCAGGCCGCCGCCCCGGAGTACTCGGATGAGCCGAGGGCCACGTAGAGCCGGTCCGCCGGAGGGCTCGGGAAGGAGCAGTTGCCGCCCGAGCGGCCCGCGTCGTAGAAGCTGGCCTTTCCCTTGTGGACGGTGCTTCCGGTCGGAGGCGCGGCGCAGGCCGGGGTGGCACCGGACCGTACGGCGAGGGTGATGCCGAGTACGGCCGCCAGGGCTGTCACCCCCGCACCGGCCACCCAGTGTCTGACCCGCCGATTCGACCGGGGCGTGCCGTTGTCGCCGGCCGGGGTGTCGTTCTCGGGGCCCGTGTCTGGTGCCGTCACGGCGCCTGATGTTGCCGCACGATGCTGCGGAATCGCAAAGCCGTCGAGCGGACCGTCACTCGCCGGATCGGCGGGGGCGCAATCCGTTGAGGGCGGTGCTCGACTACTCGTATCGCCACGAGCCCGGGGTGCGGCGTTCTAGGCTCCGAGATATGGCGGCGGCGTGCCCATTTCGACGTTGGCACACAAGGCCGGGTAGTGCCTTCACCCCATGATTCCCCTTGCGAGGCCGAGGCGCGAACTCAGACGGAGAGGAAGCACGCATGGCTGTCAAGACCAAAGCACGTCCAGGCACCACGGAGATTCGGCCGTTCACTGTCGAAATCCCTCAGGCGGACCTTGACGACCTGCGGAGGCGCATCGGGGCCACCCGCTGGCCGGAAAAGGAAACCGTTGACGACCAGTCGCAGGGCGTGCCACTGGCGACGATTCAGGCCGTGGCGCGCTATTGGGAGAACGAGTACGACTGGCGCAAGGTCGAGGCGCGGCTGAACGGCGTACCGCAGTTCATGACCGCCATCGACGGGGTGGACATCCACTTCATTCACGTCCGCTCGAAGCACGAGGATGCGCTGCCACTCATCGTCACGCACGGGTGGCCCGGCTCGGTGATCGAGCAGATGAAGATCATCGAGCCGCTCACCGATCCCACGGCGCACGGCGGGAGCGCGTCGGACGCTTTCCACCTGGTGATCCCCTCGCTGCCCGGCCATGGCTTCTCGGGCAAGCCGACCTCGTCGGGCTGGAACCCCGAAATGATCGCGACCGCCTGGACCGAGCTGATGAAGCGTCTCGGCTACACACGGTTCGTCGCGCAGGGCGGCGACTGGGGTGCGGTCGTCGTGGATCAGATGGGTGTGCAGGCGCCTCCGGAACTGCTCGGCATTCACACCAACATGGCGGGTGCGGTCCCACCCGAGATCGACAACTTGTTCCAGGGCGACACCACCGGAGCGAACAACGCCATGGGTTCGCTGCCATCCGGTCTGTCCGACGACGAGATGCGTGCGGTCACGGAGTTGGACTACGTCTGGAAGCACGTCGCCTATGCCCTCATGATGGCGACGCGTCCGCAGACGTTGACCGGCCTGGCGGATTCTCCGGTCGGCCTGGCGGCCTTCCTGCTCGACCATGACGCGAAAAGTCTGGCCCTCATCGCGCAGGTCTTCGACGGAGCCGACGCAGGCCTCACCCGCGACGACATCCTGGACAACATCTCGCTCTACTGGCTGACTAACACGGCGATTTCCGCGTCTCGTCTGTATGCGGAGAACAAGCTCTCGTTCTTCGCCACCAAGGGCGTCAACGTCCCGGTCGCGGTGAGCGTCTTTCCCGATGAGCTGTACGAGGCCCCGCAGAGTTGGGCCGAGCAGGCGTACCCCAACCTCATCTACTACAACAAGCTCGACATGGGCGGGCACTTCGCGGCCTGGGAACAGCCGAAGATCTTCTCCGAAGAGCTTCGCACCGCCTTCCGGTCGCTTCGCTAGATGGCCGTGTTCGGGCGGCCGCACCTGCCTCCGCTCGACGGGGCGGCCGAGTGGCTCAACTCCGAGCCACTCGGCCCCACCGACCTGCGTGGCCGCGTCGTCCTGGTGAACTTCTGGACGCTGACGTGCATCAACTGGCTGCGTCAGGAGCCGTACGTCCGTGCCTGGTCACAGGCCTACCGCGGCGATGGGCTCGTCGTCGTCGGGGTGCACACGCCGGAGTTCTCGTTCGAGCACGAGGTCGACTGGGTCCGACGGGCGGTCGCGGCGCGGTCGATCGACTACCCGGTCGCGGTCGACAACGACTACGCGATCTGGGGCGCCTTCGACAACCACTACTGGCCGGCGCTCTACTTCGTCGACACCGACGGGGTCATCCGCGACGAGCACTTCGGCGAAGGGCGCTACGAGCAGTCCGAGCGCGTTCTCCAGCAGCTGCTCGGCATCGAGCGCGAACCCGTTCCCGTCGATGGTCTCGGCCCGGAGGCAGCCGCCGACTGGGACAACCTGCGTACGCCGGAGACGTACCTCGGTTTCAGTCGCGGCGAACACTTCGCGTCGCCGAACGGCGCCGCGCTCGACGAACGTCGCGCCTACGAGGTGCCGGAGCGCCTGGGCCTCAACCAGTGGGCCCTGGCGGGTGAGTGGACGATCGGGGCGGAGAACGTCGTGGTCGACCGGGCCGGCGGCAGCATCGCCATCCGGTTCCACGCCCGCGACGCGCATCTCGTGCTGGCTCCCGGGACGCGACAGTCGATCCCGTTCCGCGTGCTCCTCGACGGCGAAGCTCCCGGCCCGTCACACGGCGTCGACGTCGACGATGACGGCAGTGGCGTACTCCAGGACGGCCGCCTCTACCAGCTCGTACGCCAGCACGACGCGGTCCGTGAGCGAACCCTGGAGATCACGTTCGGCGAGCCCGGCGCCGAGGCGTATGCCTTCACCTTCGGCTGACGCGCAGATCGACACTGCTCACCGTGTCGGAGACCGGTGAGAAGCTGCGTATCCGAGCGCCGGGACGCAGACGGTTGTCGGTGGCGTACCGGTCAGCGAGCGACTTCTCCGCGGCCTCGTCCCCGTCGTCGGCTTGGAGCAGCAGCGCGGCGATCTCGTCGGCGAGCGTGAGGTCGGCGTCGGCGAGGTCGTCGGTCATCGCGCCGAAACTGTCCCACAGCAGCAGTTCGTCCTTCTGCCGATGGGCCAGTTCGTGCAGGACGTAGTTGTAGATGAACCAGGCGCCGTGGACCGGCAGGTCGGGGGCCACGCCGTAGACGTCGGGATCGATCGTCCCGGCCCGGTAGGCCGACCACACCCGCGCTGCCGAGTCAAAGAGCCCGGCCTCGGGGTCGATGTCGTAGCCGTCGAACTGCCAGTCACCAGCCGGGTCGAGCTCCGGGTCCGCCCAGACCCAGCGGTGGCCGTCCCAGTACTCGACCAGTACGTGATCGTGATGCCAGCCGGGGGTGAAATAGGAGGCGAAGCCGACCCGGCTGCGGCTGGGAATGCCGTGCTGACGGAGGATCGCGACCGACAGCAGTGTGTGGTCCCGGCAGCAGCCCGCCACCCGTTCGGCTGTCAGACGCCCGGTCGTGAGGGGCAGGAAAAATCGGGACTGGTCGATGTCGAGGATGCGGTCCACCCAGCGGCAGTTCACCTCGTCCAGCCGGTCGCCGGGCAGCTCGACGCCGCCGGCCCGGTAGTGAACGATCACGTTGCGCGCGGTCGCCGCCACGGTGGGGATGTCGGTCGCCACGGCGTCGAGGATTCGGCCGTGCCGACCGGGGTCGCTGTAGGGGGAGTGTCTCCGGTAGTCATCGAGGTCCATGGGACCAGTCTCCGGCCCGCCACCGTGTCAGGGTCAAGGCGCCATTTCCGGATAGTGTCGACTGCTGTGACAACGCCTGAGATCACCGTCGCCAGCCCAGCGGACCGCGATGCGGTGGTCGGTTCGCTGGTCGCCGCGTTCGTCAAGGATCCCGTCCTGCGGTACCTGTTCCCCGACGAGGAGACCTACCCGCGCTACGCCGCCGCCTTCTTCGGGCACCTCTTCGACAAGCGGGTGCACCGGTCGTCGATCTGGACGATCGGTGGCGGTGCGTCCGTCGCCATCTGGGAGCCGCCGGCTCGGCAACTGGCTGACGTGCCGGCTGACGTGCCGGCTGCCGGGCACGGGTCGCCGAAGGAAGCTCCTTACCCGGCCGACGTGCTGGCCCGGGTGCAGGGCTACGACGACACTGTGCACGCCGCCCTGCCGACGTTCCCGTTCTGGTATCTCGGCGTCCTGGGCACCCACCCGGACAGCGCCGGACGTGGTTGGGGTCGCGCCGTCATGAGGGCCGGGCTGGACCGCGCCGCCGCCGATGGCCTGCCGGCGATCCTGGAGACCAGCAACCCGGCGAACGTCGAGCTGTACCGCCGCGCAGGCTGGGACGTGATGCGGTTCGTGTCAGAGCCCGCGCCCACCTGGATCATGCAACAGCCGACACGCTGAGAGCTAGATCTTGGACATTTCCCGTTAGGACCTGGCACCGCGGTGGACCCGACGTGTTCCACACCGATGATCAGGCCACCCAACGCGTCGGAGAGCGACGCGCGGACGGCGGTGAACCGTTGTGCCCAGGCCGGGTCGTACTCCTCGATGACGACGGACTCCCACGTCCGTGGTGGCTCGCCCAGCAGGCCGGCGTCGACCTGTTCGGGCGTGCCGTGGAAGCGCTGCACGACGTCCTGCGGATACTCGGCCACGGCAACCTCCCGACGAAGCAAAGTCCGCCAGGATGCGACAGGACGATCGGTGTGGCCCCACCCGACCGTTGCGGGCACCGGATGTCGGGTGCACCACCGCCCCCGCCGCCTAGCGTCACTGCTCGAAAGGGAAGGAGAAACCGGGTGCTGGAGCGGCTCAACGAGGCCATGGCGTACATCGAGCGGCACCTTGACCAGCGGATCGAGGTCGCTGAGCTGGCGCGGACCGCGCTGACGTCGGAGTACCACTTCCGGCGGCTGTTCTCCGCGCTGGCCGGCATCCCGCTGTCGGAGTACATCCGTCGGCGTCGGCTCACCGTCGCCGGCGCGGACGTCCTGGCGGGGGAGCGGACGTTGCTCGACGTCGCGGTGCGCTACGGCTACAGCTCGGCCGAGGCGTTCGCCCGGGCGTTCCACGCCGTGCACGGCGTGGGGCCCGGAGAGGCCCGGCGTACGGGGGCAGCGCTGCGCGCCCAGCCCCGGATGTCCTTCCGACTCACCGTCGAAGGGAGCGGCAGCATGGAGTACCGAATCGTCAGCAAGGACGCGTTCACGCTGGTGGGGCGCAAGGCCCGGGTTCCGCTGGTGCACGAGGGGATGAATCCGGCGATCGTCGCGTTCATCCGGAGCATCGACAAGGAGACGACCGGGCGGATCGAGGCGCTCTCCGATCAGGAGCCGGCGGGGATCGTGAACGTCAGCGACAGCCTCGCCGACAGCCGGGAGGAGGGCACCGAGTTGGACTACTGGCACGGGGTGGTGACCGGCGCAGCCCCGCCGGAGGACCTGGACGCGCTGCCGGTGCAGGCCGGGACGTGGGCGGTGTTCACCACCTCCGGTGCGTTCCCGCAGGCGGTGCAGTCCCTGTGGCGCGACGTGTTCACCCAGTGGTTTCCGTCCAACCCGTACCGCAGCCGACCGGGACCGGAGATTTCCCGGGTCCGGGTGTCCGCGGACGGCACGGAGGCGGACGCCGAGCTGTGGATCCCCGTCGAACGGGTACCCACCCCTATGTAGAGTTCCGATACAGTGGCCGGATGCGGATGACCATTCCGGTCGCGAAGGTGCTCGCGGCGCTGCTCGCCGAACCCGACGCGCAGCGCTACGGGCTGGACCTGATGCGTTTGACGGGCCTACCCAGCGGCACCCTCTATCCGGTGCTGCACCGGCTGAGGGGGGCCGGCTGGCTGGCCGCCGACTGGGAGGCGATCGACCCCGTCGTGGCCGGGCGGCCGGCCCGCCGCTACTACCGGCTCACCGCCGAGGGCGTGGCCCACGCCCGAAGCGCGCTCGCCGAGCTGCGTGCCGCCATCCCCGACAGTCGCTCTTCGTGGGGCGGCACCGAGCCCACCGGGGCGCCGGCATGGTGACCCGCCGGGCCGCCGAGCTGCTGCTGGAGATGGCCGCTCGCCGCTGGCCAGTCGACATCCGCGACGACCTGCGCCGCGAGTGGGCCGCCGAGTTGCACGTGCTCGCCGAGAGCGGCCGCCGGACAAAGATGGTCGGCTTCGCGGTGAGCCTCGCCGTCAGTCGGGCCGGCGCCCCGCTCGTCGACCGCAGCATGATGCATCGGCGGGCCCGCCGTACCGCGGCCGCGTTGCTGCTGTCCCCGCTCGTCTGCGTCGGGATCGTGGTCGTCAGCGCGTACGCGTTGTACCCGATCCAGACATTGAGCTGGTCGGAGCGGGCGCAGAAGCCGATCTGGGCAGCGCTCACCGTGGGGCTGGCGGTGCTGCTGGCGGTGTTCGCCGCGCGCTGGGCCCGGCACACCGCACTCGGCGGCCCGCTGCGCATCGCGCTCGGCGTGGTGCTCCCCATCGGTGTGGCGGCGGTCCCGCTCCTGTACGTCATCTACCCGGATGGCCTGGCCCGCGCCGTACCCGGTTTGCTGCTCTGGTTGGCCGGCCTGACGCTGGCCCTCTGGGCCGCGGCGAGCCTCGCCGCCCGAAATCGGGTCCGCGCCGCGTGGTGCGTGGGCATCCTCGGCGCACTCGTCGCCGCCGACTTCGCGGTGATTCTCGCCGTCGTCGACAGCATTCCGGGCGGGATCGGCACTGGGCCGGTGATCGACGCACGGGATGCCGTCGACCGGATCTCCGCGCCGCTGTGGCTCTTCACCTCGTGGACGGACTGGAACTTCGGTCTGCCCCGGCCCATCCCATGGGAGATCTTCCTGATCACCAACAAGGTGTTGGTGGAGCCCATGCTCTATCTGGCGTGCATGCCCTACGCGCTCGCGTACACCATTCGGGCGGCCCGGTCGGCGCCCACCGCGCCGGTCACCCTCGCGCCAACCCCGACCCCCGTCTGAGCCATGCGGCTCAGCTGGGTACGTCGTCCCAGGTCGTTCCCGGCTCCAGGTACCCGGTCAACTGGTTATCGCGCAACGCGTAGGCGATGACCAGCAAAGCGTGTTTGTCCAGCTCGGGCAGCCGGTCCAACGGGAACCACCGCACTGCCAGCGACTCGTCGTCGTTGACCCGGGCGGTGCCGGCCACCACCCTGCACAGGAAGCCCAGGTTGAGGTACTCGCACCGGTCCCCATTGGGGTAGGTGTGCTCGTGCGAAACGGCGCTGGACAGCCGCACCGGCGCGACGTCCAGACCGGTCTCCTCCCGCACCTCGCGGACCAGCGCGGTGGCCGGCTGCTCGCCCGGCTCGACGAATCCGCTGATCACCGACCAGCGCCCGTCGTCGGCACGCTGGCCGAGCAGCAGCTCCCCGGCGTCGTTGCGGACCACGGCGCTGACGCTGGGCAGCCAGAGCAGGTCGTGACCAACGTGCTTGCGGATCCCCACGATGTAGTCCGGTGTCGCCATCCGGCGATCATAGGCCGCGACCCCACTGGCCAGCGCCGTCGTGCCACCCCGCGTCGGGCGTCAGGCCGACCAGCTGACGGTACGGCGGAAGCGCTCGTACTCCTTGGTGAGTTCAGCGTCGATCCGTTCCATGCGGGCCTCGGTGAGCACCACCGAGGGGTCCTGCCACGCGGCGAGCGATGTATCCCGGCCTGGGCTTCTTTTGGTGTTCCGGCCCGTCGGGCGGAATGCATATCTACTGTGGAGAGGGTCGGCGACTTGTGCGATCCGGTGGCGGCCGGTCGGTTCGCGGTGCACAGTGATTCCCATGAGCGACAGCGGACGTAGTGGGCAGTTCTACTGGTGCACCCGGCACCACCGGGTCGAGACGGACGCCAACGTGTGCCCGGCGAAGCACGTCCTCGGCCCGTACGACTCGGCGGCCGACGCGGAGAACGCCCTGCAACGAGTGCAGGAGCGGAACGAGGCGTGGGATGCCGAGGACGCTCGTTGGGCCGGGGAGGACAAGTAGGCGGCGCGGGACGGCCCGCGCCGAGGTATTTCGTGCTCCGCGAGGACGCACGCGAGAGCACGTCCCCAAGGAGGGAACCACGATGGCCGAGACACAGCAGGCCACCACCCGCCCGGCCGCCCGACGCACCACCGCGAAGAAGACCGCCGCGGCGGAGCGGAACACGGCGGCGAGCCGGACCACCCCCGTCCGCAAGTCCACCGCGAGTGCGGCTGCGGCGAAGGCCCCGGCCAGGAAGGCTGCCGGCGGCGCGGGGCGCGCCCCGGCCACGAAGACCACCACGGCGGCCAAGAAGGCCCCCGCGAAGAAGGCCACGACCAAGGCCACCACCAAGGCGTCCACTGCGGCCAAGAAGGCGCCGGCGAAGACCTCGACCGCCACCCGCAAGACGACCACCGCCGCCAAGCGGACCCCGGCGCCCGCGGCGAGGAAGACCACCGCCGCCGCGAAGAAGACCACCGGTACGGCGAAGAAGACGGTGAGCGCGGCGAGGAAGACCACCACCTCGGCGGCGAAGAAGACCACTGCCGCGGCGAAGGCCCCAGCGCGCAAGACCGCGACCAAGGCGTCCGCCGCCAAGAAGACAGCGGCGAAGAAGACGACTGCCAAGAAGGCACCGGCGAGGAAGACGGCGGCGAAGAAGACCGTGTCCACCCGCCCCAGCGGCGGCGCCCGCAAGGCTCCGGCGAAGAAGGCCCCGGCCGCCAAGGCGACAGGCACCTCGTCGACCACCGCGCGTAAGGCGGCGGCGAAGAAGGCCCCAGCGAAGAAGACCGTCGCGGCCAAGGCTCCGGCCCGCAAGGTGACCGCCCGCAAGTCGCCGGCCCGCCCGGCCGCCGCACGGGCCACCGCCCCCCGGGGTACGCGCAGCACCGCTCGAAAGGCAACCGGCTGAGTGCAGGCCGCCCCGGCTGGCGCTGGCGCTGGCCCGGCTCGTCGGCGGGACCGGGCGCATTTTTGGGCCGGTCACCGGAAGCGGATCAGGCGCGGCGCTGTCAGGATTGACCCGTGGTCATCCGACGCGTACTCGCGCCCCGTATCGACTTCGGCGCGCTGCGCCGTGAGCTCGGCCTGTCCGAGGATTTCCCGGCCGACGCTCAGCGCGAGGCCGACGAGGCGGCTGCCGCACCACCGCAGCCGCCCGTCGACCGCACCGACGTACCGTTCGTCACGGTTGACCCGGCCTCCTCCCGCGACCTGGACCAGGCGATGCACCTCGCCCGCCGTCCGGGTGGCGGCTACCGGGTGCGGTACGCGATCGCCGACGTCGCGGCGCACGTCAGCCCGGGCGGCGCGTTGGAGGCGGAGACCTGGCGGCGAGGGCAGACCATCTACCTGCCCGACGGAAACGTGCCGCTGCACCCCCGGACGCTCAGCGAGGGTGCGGCCAGTCTGCTGCCCGACGACGACCGGGCCGCGGTGGTCTGGACCATCGACCTGGACGCCGACGGTGGCACCGTGGCCGTCGAGCTGGAACGCGCCCTGGTCCGCAGCCGGGCCAAACTCGACTACACCGGGGTGCAGGCGGCAGCCGAAGCCGGGCGGCTACCGGACCCGATCGCGCTACTGCCCGAGATCGGCGATCGGCTGACTGCCCGAGGGCTGCGTCGCGGTGCCATCAACCTGCCGCTGCCCGAGCAGGATCTGGAGCCCGACGGCGACGGTTGGCGGCTGGTGCTGCGCGGGCCGGCGCCCATGGAAGAGCACAACGCCCAGATCTCCCTGCTGACCGGGATGGCCGCCGCCGACATCATGCTGGCCGGCCGGGTCGGCGTGCTGCGTACCATGCCGGCGCCGAAACCGGAGGCGGTGCAGCGGCTGCGGGCCGCCGCCGCGCCGCTGGGTGTGCAGTGGCCGGACGATGTGGGCCCGGGTCAGGTGATCGCCGGTTTGGACGCCGCCCAGCCGCGCGCCGCCGCGTTCATCGACCAGGCGGCCGAGTTGATGCGCGGCGCCGCGTACACCGCCTTCGACGGGGCGCTGCCGGAGCAGCGGGAGCACGGCGGTGTGGCAGCCGCGTACGCCCACGTCACGGCGCCATTGCGGCGTCTGGCCGACCGGTACGCCACCGAGGTCTGCCTGGCCCTGCACGCGGGCCGGGCGGTGCCCGACTGGGCCCGCGCCGCGCTGCCCCGGCTGCCCGAGGTGATGGCGAGCACCGACCGGACCGCCTCGGCTGCCACGCGGGGTGCCGTCGAGCTGGCCGAGGCGGTGCTGCTGGCGCACCGGGTGGGCGAGACCTTCGATGCGGCCGTGCTGGACGTGGACGCCCCACCCAACGGCCGAGCCCGCACCCGCCCACCCGGCGGCACGGTCGCGCTGGACGCCCCGCCGGTACGCGGGCGCTGCCTCGGCCAACTGCCGCTCGGCGAACGGGTCCGAGTCCGACTCGTCACCGCCGACCCGACCGCACGCACGGTCCTGTTCGAGCTGGCCTGACCCGGCTGCCGGCCGCAAACCCGCTGCCTTGGCTGGCCGCTGCCTCGGGCTTGCCCGCTGGCCTGCTGCCTCGGGCTGCCGGCTCCTCGCTGGGATGGGGTGCGGGTTACCCGGAGGCAGCGGGGATTGTCACAGCGCTCGGCGCTGCAGTCGGACCGGGCGGTTTGCGAGGATGAACCCATGGCATACGACGCGAGCACGCTGCCCGACGTGTCCGGGCTGACGGTCGGCATCATCGGTGGCACCGGTGACCAGGGACGAGGCCTCGCCTACCGATTCGCGCGGGCCGGGCAGACGGTGCTGATCGGCTCTCGGTCCGCTGAGCGGGCCGTCGAGTCCGCGGCCGAGATCGCCGCCCTGCCCAGGATGCCGGCCGACGTCAGCGTCACTGGTGCGGCCAACGAAGAGGTAGCCAGGCGTAGCGACGTGGTGATCATCGCGGTGCCGTGGGACGGGCACGCCGCCACCGTCGCCGCTCTCGCCGAGCCGCTCGCCGGCCGGATCGTCGTCGACTGTGTCAACCCGCTCGGCTTCGACAAGCAGGGCCCGTACGCGCTGACCGTCGCCGAGGGCAGCGCCGTGCAGCAGGCTGCCGCGTTGCTGCCCGAATCCCGGGTCTGCGCGGCGTTCAACCACGTCAGTGCCCCGCTGCTGGCCGACCCCGAAGTCGACCGGATCGACCTCGACGTGCTGATCTGCACCGAGGAACGCGAGCTGGTCGACGTGGTCGGCGCGCTCGCCGCCCGGATCCCCGGAATGCGTGGCATCTACGCCGGCCGGCTGCGCAACGCCCACCAGATTGAGGCGTTCACCGCCAACCTGATCGCCATCAACAAGCGCTACAAGGCACACGCCGGCATCCGCGTCACCGACCTCTGATCAGCTCACCGACGTTCAAGTGCGCTGACCGGAGGTCGCTCGGCCTGACGCTCGCTCGGCACGGTGCTCGCTCGGCCTGACGCTCGTCGGTGTCCGAGCGCGGCGCTCTGCGTTGGTGCTGATCTGCGACCGATGAGCTGATCTGCCGCGCGGTGACCTGGCGTCGGTGTGCTGACCTATCTGGACGCGATTATCGCCTTGACGTACGAGGTGCCCCGGGCCGTTGCGCTGGGCATGCTTGCCGCCCGCTCGGTCAAACCCTGGAGCGGGGCGGGGCCTGGAGGCCGGGCTTGGCGCGTGGACAGGACCGGATGAAGTTGTCTGCCGATTGTGCTCACGTTCGTTGGTGGTAGTGGTTGCGGCGGGGGAGTTGGTCGGGGTCGAGCCAGGCGGGTGGGATGAACTCGGGGTGGCCGTCGCGGCCCAACCGGACTGTCCAGTCGCTGTGGTGGATGTGGCGGTGGTGGTGGCCGCAGAGTAGGACGGCGTTGGCAAGGTTGGTGGGGCCGTTGTCGGCCCAGTGTTGGATGTGGTGGGCGTCGCACCAGCGGGGTGGGCGGTCGCAGCCGGGGAAGGCGCAGCCGTGGTCGCGGAGGATTAGGGCGCGTCGGAGGGGTCCGGTGATGAGGCGGCGTTGTCGGCCTACGTCGAGGACCTGGCTGGTGCTGCCGAGGACGGTGGGGAGGATGGTCGCGTCGCAGGCGAGCCGGCGGACTGTTTCGGGGGTGAGGTGCAGGCCGGTGTCGAGGGTGCCCGCGCTGAGCTGTTGGGTCAGGCTTTCGAAATTGGTGGTGACGACGAGCTGAGCTGGGTCCCCACCGTGGTCGGGTAGCTCTCGGGTGCGCAGGGTGAGTCGGCAGAGGTCGGCGAGGGCGTCATGGCGGCGTTGCCCGGGGGAGCGGGGGTCATCGGGGCCTGA
>NZ_JBEXGR010000025.1:0-91303 GCF_040607415.1 Micromonospora sp. NPDC005291 | reverse complement strand
CCCGGGTCGAACCGGTCGAGGCGGCCACCGCCGCGTTCACGGCGCTGGAGGGTGGCGGCGTGATGAAGGTGCTGCTCGACCTGCGGGAGCCCACCGGTCGGTTCGGGCCGGTCCTGGTCAGACGCGGGTGAGGCGTACGGCGTCGGCGACGATCAGGCCGGTGGCGCTGCTCCACCGGCTCACCGCCACCCGGTTGGCATCCCCGGCGGGCAGTGTGAACGTGCCGAGGGATCGCCACTGCCCGCCGGTGGCCCGCTGGTCGACGATGACCGTCCGGTTGCCGGTGGTGGTGGCGACGATGTACGGGGTGGCGCCGTTGTAGCCGGAGGTCGCCGGCCACCAGGCGTCGACCCGGTAGTTGGCGGTGGCCGGGACGTTGAACTTGTACCAGGCGGCATCGCTGGCCGCGACCGGCTCCGCGTACCGGTAGTCGGCACCGTATCGCTGGGTGGAGTAGGTCGACACGCCCCAGCTGGCGCTGGCGGTGAAGCGACCGGCGGTGGTGTTGTCCACGATGGAAGACCACGCCGGAGGGTTTCCGCCCGACATCTTCGCCGCCACGTCGGCGCGCATCACGTTCAGGTCGATGAACGATGGGTCGATCTTGCCGCTGGTGCTGGTCTCCCGGTGCCCCCGGGCGTAGCTGCTGTTGCGGCCCAGCCGGGTGAGCACGGCGGCGGTGGCGGCGATCGACGCGTTGTACTGCGCGGCGGTCATCTCCTGGTTGACGCCGTTGTAGTCGATCTCCCACCCGATCATGAGGGTGTTGCCGTCCCCGGCCGGGATCGGCCCGCTGCCGCCGCTGGCCCCGGCGTGGTTGCAGCGGCCCGCCGAGATGACGTGGAAGACGCCGTTGTAGTCGACGAGCGCCTGGCAGAGCGGGCCGGGCAGGTCGGACCGGCCATTGATGCAGATGCCGAGCGCCGGGTGCGGGTTGCTGGCGCTGGAGGTCGAGGCGGTGTGGTGCCAGAGCACCCCGATGGGGTCGAAGGAGCCCGGCCGCATCCGGTTGAGCCAGTCTCCCTCGACCACGACCTGGACTCCGGCGGAGCGCAGCACGTCCACCAGCCAGGGAACCGTCGCCATCAGGCGTCCTGGAGCAGATCAGCGAGGCACTCGGCCTTCGGCGCGGCGCTCGCCGGGGTGGGTCGGGCGACGACGGTCAGCGCGGCGGCCACCAGGGCGGGGATGCCGAGCACCCCGCGGCGGCGCAGGCGAATGGATGGTGATCGGGCCATGGCGGTCCTCCAGCGACGGCGGGTTCGAACGGATCGACGAACGCGATGACGGGCACGCTATACCGTCATGAGCATCTATGTCGATACCCTTCAATCTCAGGCCGCGCACTGAAGGATTTCGCCGAATCAGGCGTCGCCGAGCGCGTCGATGTCGCGCATCTCCTCCGCCGTCAGCGAGAAGTGGAAGACGTCGAAGTTGGCGGTGATCCGCTCCGGGGTCACCGACTTCGGGATCACCACGATCTCGTGATCGATGTGCCAACGCAGCACCACCTGCGCCGGGGAGACACCGTGCGCGGCAGCGATCCTGGTCAGCACCGGGTCGCTGAGGTCGCTGGTCTTGAACGGGCTGTATCCCTCCAGCACCACGCCCCGGTCCCGGTGCTCGGCGTGCCGCTGCCGGTCGTACAACGCCGGGCTCCACCGGATCTGGTTGACCGCCGGGTTCTCCTCGGTCGACTGGATCAGCTCGTCGATCTCCCCGGTGCTGTAGTTGCTCACCCCGACCGCACGGGTGAGGTTCTCGTCCCGGGCGGCCAGCAACTCTCGCCACAGGGGGATGCTGTCCGCCGGCGACGACGGCGGCCAGTGGATCAACCAGAGGTCCACCTGGTCGACGCCGAGCGCCTCCAGGCTGGCCTCCAACGTCGCGCGCTCCCGGCCGACCCGGTCCGGTGGGAGCTTGGTGGTGATGAAGACGTCCTCCCGTCGCAGCCCGCTCTCCCGCACCGCCCGGCCGACCTCCCGCTCGTTGCCGTACATGGTGGCGGTGTCGAGGTGCCGGTAGCCGGTGTCGAGCGCTGCCAGCGTCGCCTCGTAACCGGCCTGGCCGGTGGCCTGCCAGGTGCCGAAGCCGAGTAGGGGCATCCGCACGTCCCCGGGGAGCAGGGCGGTGGGCTGGTCGGTGAGGTCCATGAGGTCCGTTCTACCCCGCCGCGCCCCCGGCCGCCGAGCGAACCGGACACTCCGGCATCCAGCGCGATGGTCCGGATTGCCGGAGAATGCGGATGTGACCGACCGGCTGGAGGAGTACCGGCGACGGCGGGACGCGGCCCGTACGCCCGAGCCGGTGCCGGAGCGGGCTCCCGCGGCGGCCGGCCCCGACGGCGACACCGCCCGCTTCGTCATCCAGCAGCACCACGCCCGCAGCCTCCACTGGGACCTTCGCCTGGAGCACGAGGGGGTGCTCGCGTCCTGGGCGGTGCCGCGCGGCCTGCCCCGCGACCCGGGCCGTAACCACCTCGCCGTGCACACCGAGGACCACCCCATGGAATACCTCGACTTCTCCGGCGAGATCCCCGCGGGCGAGTACGGCGGCGGCCGGATGGTCGTCCACGACCGGGGCACCTACCGGTGCGAGAAGTGGCGCGACGACGAGGTGATCGTGACGCTCTCCGGTGACCGGACCGCCGGCCGCTACGTCCTCTTCGCGACCGGAGGGCGGGA
This sequence comes from Micromonospora sp. NPDC005291, assembly GCF_040607415.1. Taxonomy (NCBI): domain Bacteria; kingdom Bacillati; phylum Actinomycetota; class Actinomycetes; order Micromonosporales; family Micromonosporaceae; genus Micromonospora; species Micromonospora sp. NPDC005291. The sequence continues at coordinate 88,619 of NZ_JBEXGR010000025.1, read as the reverse complement.
CTGGATGGTCCGGCGCACCGACCCGGCGCCGCCGGGCTGGACGTCGATGCCCGAACTGGTCCGCCCGATGCACGTCACGCCCGCCGCCAGGCTCCCCCGGGACCGCGCCAACTGGGGGTACGAGCTGCGCTGGGACGGGGCCCGGGCGATGGCGTACGTCTCCGGCGGGCGGTTGCGGCTGCTCTCCGAGACCGACGAGGAGATCACCGGCGGGTATCCGTGGCTGCGGGCGATGGCCGAGGCGCTCGCGCCCACCGAGGCAGTGCTCGACGGTGTGCTGGTCCGCATCGATGACGCCGGCCGGGTCCGCCCGATCCGCCCGGCCAGCGGCAGCCGGGTCCCCGCGGGCGCCCAGTATCTCGTGGTCGACCTGCTCTGGCTTGAGGGCGTGAGCAGCGTCGACGTGCCGTACGCGCAACGCCGGGAACTGCTCGATGGGCTGGCCTTGGCAGGTACGCACTGGCAGACTCCGCCGTGGTTCCCTGGCGCGGGCGACGAGGCCCTGCGTGCCGGGCGGGAGCAGGGTCTGCCGGGCGTGGTCGCCAAGCGGCTGGACTCGGTCTACGAGCCGGGGCGGCGCAGCCGGCGATGGCTGAGCATCGACGCGGTCTGACGGCGAGGAGCGACGTGTACCTGACGCACCTGGACTGCCCGCGCTGCGGCCGGGAGCACGCGGCCGACCAGTTGCAGAACCTCTGCGAGTGCGGCTCACCGCTGCTGGCCCGCTACGACCTGCCGGCCGTGGCGAAGGCGGTCACCCCGGAGCGCTTCGGGCTGCGCCCGGCCGACCTGTGGCGCTACCGCGAACTGCTGCCGGTCGCCGACCCACGGCACGTCACCACGCTCGGCGAGGGCTGGACGCCGCTGCTGCGCGCCCCGGCGTACGGCGCCGAGATCGGCATCGCCGACCTGATGGTCAAGGACGAGGGGTTGATCCCGACTGGCTCGTTCAAGGCGCGCGGCGCGGCGGTCGGTGTGAGCCGTGCCCGTGAGCTGGGCGTCGAGCGGATCGCGATGCCCACCAACGGCAACGCCGGGTCGGCCTGGGCCACGTACGCGGCGCGGGCCGGGATGGGTGCGACCATCGTCATGCCGCTGGAGGCGCCGGGCATCTGCCGGCGCGAGTGCGTCGCCGCCGGTGCCGACCTGCGCCTGATCGATGGGCTGATCAGTGACGCCGGTCGGCGGGTGTCCTTGCTGATCGCGGAGTCGAACGGGGCGATCTTCGACGCCGGCACGCTGCGCGAGCCCTACCGGCTCGAGGGCAAGAAGACGATGGGGTACGAGATCGTCGAGCAGCTCGGCTGGCAGACGCCCGACGTGATCATCTACCCGACGGGCGGCGGTGTCGGCCTGATCGGCATCCACAAGGCGCTGCACGAGCTGCGTGAGCTGGGCTGGATCGGCGACAAGCTTCCCCGGCTGGTGGCGGTGCAGTCGACCGGCTGTGCGCCGATCGTGCGGGCGTTCGCCGCCGGCGAGGATCGGGCCGAGCCGTGGGCGGACGCGCACACGGTGGCGTTCGGCATCACCGTGCCGGCGCCGCTGGGCGACGAGCTGATCCTGGCGGCGCTGCGGGAGTCCTCCGGCACGGCCGTCGCCGTCGACGACGCGGACATCCTGGCCGACCTCCGGGACTTCGCCGCGCGGGAGGGGCTGCTGCTCTGCCCGGAGGGAGCGGCCTGCCTGACCGCGGCGCGGCAACTGCGCGCCGGCGGGTGGATCCGGGCCGGTGAGCGGGTGGTGGTGCTCAACACGGGCGCTGGGCTGAAGTATCCGGACACGGTCGACGTGTCTGGCGTACCCGTGCTGGTGTGAGACGGCGGGCACCCCGCGGACCATGCGGTCCGCGGGGTGCCGGCGTGCCGGCCTACTGGTAGCTGATGTCCGACGGTGAGTAGAGGCAGTTGACGCCGTCGGCGCCCTCGCCGATCTCGGTCGGCTCGTCGCCCTTCGGCACACCCCGGTACTTGACGCAGATCGAGGTGTCCCGGTCCGGGTCGTCGACGATGGTGATCCGGCTGAACCGGGCGGTGTCGCCCCAGTTGGTGTTGATGCCGGCGATCGCGTCGGTGTTCCGGACGATCACGTTGTCGATCACCACGTGCCGCTGGTACGACGTGGAGCAGTTGCCGCAGGCCCGGTAGAGCTTCCCGGCGTTCTCCACCCGGAAGTTCTTGATGTAGACGGTGCCCGAGCCGTTGTGCTGGAAGACCTTGTCGCTGGCGGAACGGGCGCCGCCGCCGTCGACGGTGTACGTGGTGCCGCCGCGGAAGGTGGCCGCGTCCTCGCCCACGTCCTCCCACCAGACGTTGATCAGGGTGCAGTTGCCCTCGCAGTGCACGCCGTCACCGGCCGGGGCACCGATGATCACGTTGCGCAGGGTGGCGCCGGCGGCCAGCTCGAACATCGGGTCCTGGCTCTCGCTCTGCCCGCCGTCACCGATGCCGTAGTAGCGCTTGAGCCCACCGTCGAAGGTGCCGGAGACCGGGATCGTGGCGTCCACCTTCTGGCTGCCGGTGGGCGTCGGCCAGCCTGCGGGTGGCGGGGTGGTCGGGCCTGGCGTGGTGGGCGGCGGCGTGCTCGGTGGTGCGGTGGTCGTCGGGGGTGTGGTCGGGGTGCCGCCGCCGGAGGAGTCGACCGTCACGTCGTCGAAGCCACCGCTGGCGTACGCGGTGACCAGGCCGATCCGGCCCGCGCCGGCCAGGCTGTTGCTGCCGGAGGCGATCTGCGTGCCGTTGACGAAGCCGCGGATGGTGCTGCCGCTGGCCTCGATGCGCAGCGTGTACCAGGTGCCGGTGCCGATGCCCAGCGACGCCGAGCCGATGGCGGTGATGGCGCTGCCGTTGACGGCCTGCAACTCGGCCCGGCCGGAGCCGAGCAGGGCCAGCCGGTACATCTTCGTGCTGCTGGTGGACCGGGCGGCCAGCCCGACCAGGGCGCTGGACGAGCCGAAGCTCGCCGGCCTGACCCGGGCCTGCACGGAGTAGTTGGTCCAGCTGGTCTGGCCGGCGAACTGCCGGGCCAGCTCGCTGCCGGCGTTGGACTGGTTGAGCACGCCCGAGCCGTCGACCGCCCAGGTGCCGCCCGACTTGGACCAGCCGGACGTGTTGCCGTCGTTGAAGTCGTCGCTGAAGACGGTGGCCGCGAAGGCCGAGGTCATGCCGGCGGCGAGGGCCGCCACGGTCACGCCGGCGCCCACCGCCAGCAGTAGTGGTCGTCTGCCGGGGAGTCGTCTCTTCTGCACAGTTGTCCTCCTTGACGCATGTGGTGGCGATCCCTCGACCGTCCAGCTGGGACGTGTCGGCACGGCGTGCTGCCATCGCCTGGGATCGGTGCGCGCCCCGTCGGATGCCCGTGTCCGAAGCGGGGTGAAGCGGGATCAAAGACCTTGGGAAAGGGCTTTCCCGCTCCTTCGAGGCTAGAACTGCACAAGCATCAGCGTCAATGCCTTGCGCTTGCAGGTCTGTTGCAGGATTTCGGCCGGGAAGAGGCCCGACCGATCAGTAGCTGTCCGGCTTGGTCAGCCGCCAGGCCGCGTTGATCAGCCCGATGTGTGACAGCGCCTGCGGAGTGTTGCCGAGCTGCACCCCGGTGGTCAGGTCGATCTGCTCGCTGAACAGGCCGAGATCGTTGCTGTGTCCGGCCACCCGCTCGAACAGCTCCTCGGCCCGCCGCTGCTCACCCGCCATCACCAGGCACTCGACCAGCCAGAACGAGCACAGCAGGAAACCGGCGGGGTCCGTCGTCCACCGCCGCAGCAGCCCGTCCTCAGTGCCCAGCTCCCGCTCCACCATCGCGATGGTCGAGCGCATCCGCGGATCAGTGGCCGGCAGGAAATGCGTCACCGGCAGGGCGAGCACCGAGGCGTCCAGCTCCGCCGACCCGAACGCACCGGTGAAAGCCCCGATCCGGTCGTTCCACCCCTCGCGCAGCACCACCTCGCGGATCTCGTCGCGTACGCCGGCCCAGCGACGTGGGTCGGCGCGTTCACCGAGCCGGTCGGCGAGGCCAACCGCCCGGTCCATGGTGAGCCAGCAGGACACCTTCGACGAGACGTAGTGCCGCTCCTCGTCCCGGGTCTCCCAGATCCCCCGGTCCGGGAGATGCCACGTCGAGGCCACCTGCTCGGTCAGCCCGAGCACCATCTCCCGCAACTCGTCCTCGAACGTCGCGCCGAGATAGTCCCGCAGCCGCCACACCGCCGACATCACCTCACCCGGCACGTCGAGCTGCCGCTGCCGCCAGGCGTCGTTGCCGCTCCGGACCGGCATGCTGTCGCGGTATCCGCGCAGGTGCGTGCAGTGGTGCTCGGAAAGGTCCCGCTCGCCCTGCACCCCGAAGAGCACCGGCACCGGCTCGTCGCCAATGCGGCCGATCGAGCGGGTCGCCCAGGCGAACAGCCGGGACGTCTCGTCGGGGCAGGCTGCCACCCAGAGCGCGCGCAACGTCAACGAGAAGTCCCGCAGCCAGGAGTAGCGGTAGTCGTAGTTACGGTCGCCGCCGATCTGCTCCGGCAGCGACGTGGTCAGCGCCGCGACGACCGCGCCGCTGCGGGCGTACGTGAGGCCGGTCAGGACCGTCGCGCTCTGTCGGACCAGGTCGGGGTACCGGCCGGAATACCCGTGCATCTCCCGGTACGCCTCCCAGGCCTGCGTCGTCTCGGCGAGCACGGCGACCGGGTCCAGCCGGGCCGGTGGGTCGCCGTACGCCTCGCCGAACGCCACGTCCATCCCGATCACCTGACCGGCGGAGACCTCGAACTCGTGGGTCACCCGGTCGACGCCCGCCCGCAGGTGCAGACCGCCGGCGCGCAGCACCAGCACCACCGGGCCCGCGGCGGCCAACACCCCGCCGTCCGGCTGCTCGTGCAGGTACGGCGTGAGCAGGCCGTACTCCGGCCGGGGCGCGAAATCCAACGCCATCCGAACCCGCCCGGACAGCCCCTCGACCACCCGGATCAGCACGGCGGGTGAGTTCATGCCCAGCTCGTGAGCGCGGGCGCCCATCTCCGCGGCGAGGGCGTCGGTGACCGCCACGCTGCCGTGCGGCGTGTGGTGCACCGTACGCAGCACGAGCGTGTCCGGCTGGTACGCACGCTCGACCCGGTGTCCCGGCCGGCCGACACCGACCGGCGCCAGCCGGAAGTGCCCGGCGTTCGGGTCGAGCAGCCGCCCGAAGACGGACGCCCCGTCGAACCGATGCGGGCACCACCAGTCGATGGAGCCGTCCTTGCCGACCAAAGCACCCGAACGGGAATCCGAGAGGAATCCGTAGTCGGAGATCGCCGGCTGCTGCTCCACCCGCCGCGGGTACCCGCATCGGCCCGGATCAGACCGCTGCCGGACCGATCACTCGGTCGGTGGCTCGTCCTTGCCCGCCGCCTCGGCCGCGTCGGCCTCTTTCTTGGTCTTGTGCACGGCCTTGTCGGCGTGCTCCGGCGGGCCGTAGACCGTGTACAGCACCAGCGGGTTGGGACCGGTGTTGACGAAGTTGTGCTTGGTCCCCGCCGGCACCACGACCAGGTCGCCCGCGACGACCTTCCGCTTCGCGCCAGCAACCCGGGCCTCGCCGATGCCGCTGACGAAGGTCAGAATCTGGTCGATGTCCTCGTGCACCTCCTCGCCGATCTCACCGTCGGCGGGGATGGTCATGATGACCAACTGGGTGTGCTCACCAGTCCACAGCACCCGCCGGAAATCCGGGCTCTTCTCAGCGACAGTCGCGATCGTGAAATGCTCCATGCCCACCCTCATACCCCGTTCGGCAGCGCGCCACGCCGGGACTCGCAGATGATGGAATTCCTCACGGTCGGCAGGTTTGGATCCGCGCGGACCGGGGATCGACAACGCTGACCGGCGCGCACGGCCGGTCGAGCCAGGTCCCCGCCGGCGTACCGCCGAACGGCTGCGGTGGTGGGAGACGGCCAGAGCGCGGCGACGTTCTCGACCACGGTCGAAGCGGCGCCGTGCGCTCTTTTCGACTAGCGGTGCAGCCAGGTGAGCAGGTCGGGCGGGGCCAGCGCCGCCGTTCGCTCCTGGTAGCGGGCCTGCGCCGCCGCGTCCAGCAGGTTGCGTCCCTGCCCCGAGCCACCCTGGCGGAAGAACGCCCGACGGTCGCGCAGCACGCCGAGCGTGTCCGGGGCGAGCCGGTCGGCGCGCTCCCGCATCCGACCGAAGGTGGCCGCCTCGACCAGCTCAGGCCAGCTCTCGGGAGAGACCGGGATGCCCCACCGGTCGGCGAGCCGGCGCATCTCACCGCCGAGGTCGGCCAGCAGGTCGTCGTAGTGCACCAGGTCGACGTTCGGCTCGTGCCGACGGGCCCAGGCGTCGCTCAGGTGCAGCATCACGCCGGGCAGCGAATCCAGCTCGGCGCGCGGGTCCACGTCCCGGTCGACCCAGCTCGGCAGCCACTGCTGCACCGGGAGGCGCTCCCGGTGCGGCCCGGTCGGAGCGGGCTGGCCGGTCAGCTCGGCGAGGCGCACCCGGTCCAGGTTGCCGGCCTGGTGGTAGAGGGAGACCGCCATGTCCAGCGGGTGCCGGGCCACCACCACGTAGTGCACCCGGGGGTCGAGTGGCACCCCGTCCAGCGGGGTGTGCGTCTTGATGAACCGCCGGTGCGGCTGCGCGGCCAGCCGGTCGTACACCGCGTCCCGCGGCTCGGCCAACCAGTCCAGCCACGGCGACAGCACGGTCAGCGGCGCCGGCAACTCCGGAGTGCCCAGCACCAGGAGCGCTGAGATCATCTGCATCCAGGTCGTGCCGCTCTTGGACCGGGTGCTGATCACGATGTCGCCGTCGCGAAACGGGAAACCGGCCCACCGGGCGCTGTCCTCGTCGTCGGATCGGTAACGGTGAGCTGGTGTGAGCATCGGAGGAGCGTAGTCGTCGAGCCGACAGCCGAGCAGCCGAATTCCGACTCGGCGAGCTGTGACGCATGCACATGCCTGGCTAGATTGAATTATGGTGCCCGCCCACGGGGGCCGGGCGGCGGAACCGGTCTACCGCCCCATCCTCGCCAGCCGACGAGGCGAGCTGGAGGCCTTGAGCCACCTCGACCCCGCAGCCGCCGCACTGGTCGCCCCCATCCTGGAGATCGGCACGGTCGAACGATCCACCATGGACAGTGTCCGCCGGCTGCCCCCCGGGCTGCTGCCGGCCATCGACGTCAGCGCGCTGCCCGACACCCCCGAGGCCGAGTTGAGCCGTTGGGACGTACCCCTGGTGCCGGTGATCGGGCTCGCGGAGAGCGACCGTCGGCTGGTCGCGCACGGCGCGGCGGCGCGCGCGTACGACAGGCGGGCGCTGGTCCGGCTGCGGGCCGGCCAGGACCGAGCCGGGCCGGACGCGAGCACCACCGCCGTGGAACGGATCTGGCGGTTCACGGCCCTCACCCCCGAGGAGTGCGACCTGCTGGTGGACGCGGGGGACGTGTGCTGCCCGGCGGACGTGCGGGCAGCCGAGCCCCGGGTACGCCACCTGCTGGACTGGGCGCGCCGGCACGCCTGGCGGTCGGTGACGGTGGCGGCGGGCGGAATGCCGCCGACGCTGTCCCGGTTGCCCACCGACGAGCCGATCCAGCTCGACCGCTGGGACTGGCAGCTCTGGCAACGGCTGGCCGACGCCGGGGTCGACTACGGCGACTACGGCGTCCGCCCGGCCATGCCGGGCACCGGTGACACCAGCGACAAGTTGCCCACCGTGCGATACACCGACGACGGCAGCTGGTGGGTCTACCGCTGGGCGCGGCGGGGCGGCAGGGGCGACGACCGGTTCGCCGACCTGTGCCGCACGCTGGTGTCGGCACCGCACTGGCCGAGCACCGGAGCCGCCTTCTCCTGGGGCGACCACGAGCTGCTGCGCCGGGCCCGGAGAGGCGCAGGCGCCGGCTCGGCCGCCAACTGGGCGGCGTGGAGCACGTCGCACCACCTGGCGCACGTGCTGACCACGCTGGTGCGGCCGGACGGTGACACCGACCCCGAGTGGCGACGCAGGTCGGAGCCACCGCAACGGGGACGGTCGACCCGCCGGGCGAGTTGAACCCCTCGCTTACTGCTGCTCGGTGAAGCCGAACTGGATGATGCCCTCGTCATCCACGGTGGCGTCCACCGACGCGTCACCGAGCAACTCGGCGGCGTTCTCGTCCAGGAAGATCCGGGCACCCTGGTTGTCGACCACCCGGTCGCCCTGCACCGGCTCGGGCACCAACTCCACGGTGAGCGAGCCGGCCTCGGCGTCGGCGGCGATGCGCACTCCGCCGTCCTCGGCGACGTCCTGCTGGTTGGCGAGGTCGCGGATGACGAGCACGGCGTTATCGGTCATGGTGAGCATTGGCGGAACTCCTCGTGGATTCTCGGCTCGCGGTCGGACACTGCGCAGACCGGACAGTCGGCCCGCGTACGAGCACGCGTGGGAGGCGACAGGAGGGGCGAAGGGTCATCGCCGTCGCATCGAATCGGGGCAGCTGAAGGCCCCGTCAACTCCACCGTGCCCGCTGACGGGCGATCCGTCAAATAGAGCCAGGTCAGTCGAGAGCGGCGGCCGGGGCCAGCCAGGCGCGAATCTCGTTGACCGCCGCGCGGCCGGCCCGGTTGGCTCCGATCGTGCTGGCCGAGGGGCCGTACCCGACCAGGTGGATCCGCTCGTCGGCGACCACTCGGGTGCCGTCCATCGTGATACCGCCGCCCGGCGCGCGCAGGCCCAGCGGGGCGAGATGGTCGATGGCGGCACGAAAGCCGGTGCACCAGAGGATCACGTCCGCCGGCACGAACCGCCCGTCCGCCCAGACCACCCCGTCGGGTGTGATCCGGTCGAACATGGGTAGCCGGTCCAGGACGCCACGCTCGCGCAGTCGGCGCACCTCGGGGGTGACCGGCAGCCCGGTCACGCCCACCACGCTGCCCGGGGGGCGACCGGCCCGTACCGCCTCGTCCACCCGGGCGACCGCGGCGCGGCCCAGCTCCGGACCGAACTCTCGCTCCTTGAACTCCGGCGGCCGGCGGGTCACCCACGTGGTGGCCGCCGCGACGGTGGAAACCTCACCGAGCAGCTGCACGGCCGAGGTGCCGCCACCGACAACCACCACCCGGAGGCCGGCGAACTCGGCCGGACCCCGGTAGTCGGCGGTGTGCAGCTGCCGGCCCCGAAACGACGACCGGCCCGGGTAGTGGGGCCAGAACGGCCGGGTCCAGGTGCCGGTCGCGTTGATCAGGGCGCGGGCGGTCCACCGATCGTGGTCGGTGGAAACGTCCAGTCGGCCGTCCGGGCGGGAGTGCACCGCGCGGACCCGCACCGGCCGCCGCACCGGCAGGTCGAATGCCCTCTCGTACGCGGCGAAGTAGGCGCTTACCTGCTCGGCCGCCGGGCGCTGCGGTTCGGCGGGCGGGAGAGGCAGCCCGGGCAGGTCGTGGAAGCCGTGCACCCGGTCGAAGACCAGCGTCGGCCAGCGGTGCTGCCAGGCCCCGCCGGGCCCGTTGTCGCCGTCGAGGATGACGAAGCCGCTGTCGGGGAGGAACCCGGTGCGGCGCAGGTGGTAGCCGGCGCTCAGGCCGGCCTGACCGGCGCCGATCACCACGACGTCCGCAGAGTGGGTGTCCACGTGGGGTGCAACGCCCCGGTGCTCACCGCTGTGCCCACTACAGGCCGTCGCGCCGGTCACAGACGGCCATTCCGGCTACGACCACCTGAACTGTGCTTACGCTGAGCAAATGAGCGACTTCCGTCGGTATGCGGCTGAGTTCCTCGGCACCCTGCTGCTGGTCTTCTTCGGAGTGGGTAGCGCCGTCGCCGCGCGGGTTCAGGGCGGTGTGGTGGTGGTGGCCCTGGCCTTCGGTTTCGTGATGCTCGCCCTGGTCTACACGATCGGCCCGCTCTCCGGCAGCCACGTCAACCCTGCGGTGACGCTTGGTGTGCTGCTCTCCGGAAAGATCTCGGTGATCGGTGCGTTGGCGTACTGGATCGCGCAGTTCCTCGGCGCGACCGTGGCCGCCTTCGTGCTCTGGGCGCTGACCCGCTGGGGTGACCTCGCGGACCAGACCGGGTCACTGGGCACAAACGGTTACGGCGCGCACATCAACCGGGGTGGCGCAGCCGTGCTGGAGATCGTCCTGACCTTCCTCTTCGTGCTGGTCGTCCTGGTGGTGACCAGCCGTAGCGAGAATCCGGGCACCGCCGGGGTGGCCATCGGGTTGGCCCTCGCCGCGACCCAACTGGTGGGCGTGACGCTGACCGGCGCCGCGGTCAACCCGGCCCGCGCGTTCGGCCCGGCAGTGTTCGAGGGCGGTGTGGCCCTGCGGCAGCTCTGGGTGTTCATCGTCTTCCCGCTGCTCGGCGGGGCGCTCGCCGCACTGGTCGCACCATCGATCATGGGGGCGCAACGGCACTACTGGGGCGGGCACGACAAGTCCGTCGGCCGGCCGTCGTAGCACCGGCGGCAATAACCTTCGCCTGAGCCCCTTCTCCGGCGAATATCTTCGTGGCAGCATCAGCGCATGCATCGTCGTCACTTTCCCCGGGCCCTCGCGCTGCTCGCGCTGGTCGCCACCGCGGCCACCGCCGGCGCGCCCGGTGCCACCGCCGAGTCGCCCACCCCCGCGACGACCCGACTGCACGCCACCCTCGACACGATCCTCGCCGACACCCGGCTTGCTGGCGCGCAGGCGTCGGTGGTCGTGGTCGACACCAGCACGGGCCAGACGCTCTACGACCGCAACGGTGACCGCCGGCTGATCCCCGCCTCCAACACCAAGCTGCTGACCTCGACGTCGGCCCTTGAGCTGCTGGGCCCGGGGCACCGCTTCAGCACCGACGTACGAGCCAGCGGCAAGCGCCGCGCGGGCCTGCTCTCCGGCAACCTCTACCTCCGCGGCGGGGGTGACCCGACCATGCTCGCCGCCGACTACGACGCGCTCGCCGCGCAGGTCGCCGCCGACGGCGTACGAGTGGTCGCCGGCAACCTGGTCGCCGACGACACCCGCTACGACCGTACCCGGCTCGGCCCGGACTGGACCTGGGACGACGAGCCCTACTACTACGCCGCGCAGGTCTCCGCGCTGACCGTGGCGCCGGACACCGACTACGACGCGGGCACCGTGATCGTGCACGCCGCCCCGGCCGACCGGGCCGGCGCCCCACCGGTGGTCAGCACCACCCCACCCACCGGGTACGTCCGCATCGACAACCGTGCCAAGACGGTCACCGAGGGCGAGACCTCGATCTCGATCGAGCGCGAACACGGCGGCAACACCGTCGTGGTGACCGGCCAGATCGCCGTCGGCGACGAGCCCGCCAGCGACTGGGTGACCGTCTGGGAGCCCACCGGCTACGCGGCCGACGTGTTCCGGGCGGCGCTGCACCGGCACGGCGTCCGGGTGCTCGGCCGGACCATGCTCGGTCAGCCCACCCCTGAGACGGCCCAGCCGGTGGCGCGGCACGAGTCGATGAGCCTGGGCGAGTTGATGACGCCGTTCCTCAAACTCTCCAACAACGGGCACGCCGAGGTGTTGACCAAGGAGATCGGCCGGGTGCTATCCGGCTCGGGCACCTGGACGGCCGGACTGACCGCGATCAGCGAGTACGTCGCCGACACCGGAATGGACACCGGAAAGCTGCGCCAGCGCGACGGCTCGGGATTGTCCCGGCGCAATCTGATCCCGGCGGCGGAGTTCGTCGATTTGCTGAGCGCCGTCCGCGCCGAACCGTGGTTCGCCACCTGGTACGCGGCGTTGCCGATCGCCGGGCAACCCGAGCGGTTCGTCGGCGGCACCCTGCGCAGCCGGATGGCCGGCACTGCGGCGGCGGGCAACGTGCACGCCAAGACCGGCAGTCTGACCGGGGTTTCCGGGCTGTCCGGCTACGTCACCAGCGCGGACGGCAGGCTGCTGGCGTTCTCGATCCTGCTGAACAACTACCTGACGGCGTCGGTCAAGTCGTTGGAGGACCAGATCGCCGTGGCGCTGGCCGGATACCGCGAGGGCGGTGCGGCCACGGCACGGGTGGCACCGCCAGCGGTGCCCGAGACGCCCCGGACTCCGGAGGGCGTCGAGTGCTCCTGGGTCAAGCCGATCACCTGCTGAGCATCGGCCGGGAGGCGTTGGTGCGCCTCCCGGCCGGGCGCACGCTCAGGCCGGAAGGTCCGGTGGGGGGACCACCGCCGTCGGGTCGCCGCGCTCGATGAGCGCGGCGATCTCGGCGGCCCGCAGCCCGCGCAGTGTCAGCACCCGGGTGCCCCAGCGGTGCAGGCGGCACGGGTGCGGGCTGGCATCGTTGCGGCAGACCACTCCCCCGGACCACCGTCGGGGGGCGTGCACCACCACCGCCCGTACCGCGAACTGGGTGTCCTCGCCCGTCACGTACGGCGGCAGGGGGATGTCGCGGAGCACCTCCCGGACGCTTCACCGGCGCTGGAGGAAGCGGCGCGACGGACGCGGGCGGCACTGCTGGTCATCTCCGCTACCTCCACACTGGACGGTTCGATGGGGACAGCAGAAAGTTACGACGTCCTCGACCGTACGCGACGGACAAACTGTCCCGCTGTGCGAACGCGCAGCGGTCGGGCGGTCAGCGCACCGCCACGGCCTGGAGGCCGACGTTGCCGCAATGCTGGGTGAAGACCTTCTCGACTGTCCAGGTCAGCAGCAGTCGGGCGCCCTTCGGCAGCTTGAACCGGATGGTGAACTGAGCGCTCTGACTGGTGTACGGGTCCTCCAGCAGCGCGGTGCTGGTGGGCCCGCCGGTGGACAGCCGCGCCTCCAGCCGCCCCCGGGCCATCCAGATGCCGCCGTAGAGCTGGACGGTGCGCAGTTCGCCGCTGCCGGCGACGGCGAGGGTGAACCCGTTGCCGGCGCCGCAGGTGTAGACGCCGTTCGAGCTGCCGCTCACCGACCGCTCCGACGAGCCGTCGGACCAACGGACGTACTCCTGGTTGCCGTCCCAGCCGACCCGGGCGCCGGCGCCACCCCCGTCGACGATCTCCCCGGAACCGGAGCGCTTGCGGACCGTCGAGGTGCCGCCGCGCTCCCCCCAGTGCATCCAGTCCCGGGTGCCCATGGCGGTCAGGTCGACCTCGGCGGGCATCTCCCCCCGGCTCATCGACAACACCGGCGACTCGGGCGACGCCGGCGACGCCGGCGGTGGGGCGGGTGCGCTGGCCGACGGTGTCGGGTCGGGCGAGGGTGGGCGCAGGCGCGGACGCAACCCGGGCAACGCCGGCCCCGCCTCGCCGGTGCGCCCACCCGCGGCCGGAGGACCGCTGGGACGGGCGGCCCCGGCGGCCACGCCGCCCTGCCGGCCCGCCTGGTCGTCGCCGGGCTCCGGATCGGACCGGGTGCTGAGGTACGAGATCAACACCACCAGGCAGGCGAGTACGGCGAATCCCTCCACCGCCCAACGCCGCCGCTGCCGGGCACGGGCGACCCGGCGCAGCGCGCGGCTGCTCTGCCCGTCGGTGACGGCGCGCGGGTGGCACCTCGCCGGTCCGTCGGGCGGCTCGTCCCCAGCCCGCGAATCAGCCCGCGTGCGGTCTTCGTCCGCCACCCACCCCTCCAACTCCACCACCCGGCCGCCATCGACCGTCGCGGATCACACCGTCCATTGTGGGCCGTTTCACATTCGCACCGGCGTGGACGCCACGCTAGATCCGGACTGCCGGGTGTGTCCAGCCCGCAACCGGACGGTATCGGACAGCCTGGCCCGCTCGGGCGGGGACGTCGGTGGACCGGGAACGCCTCTCGCGTCAGCCGATCCGGAAGCCGAGCACCTGCGCGATGACCACGGCCTGCTCGATGTCGATGATGGCACCGGCCCGCTCGACGGCCGTCGGGTCGAGAGCGGTCAGATCGCTGCCGCGCAGGTCGGCGCCCCCGAGCCGGACGTTGAGCAGTTGCGCGCCGGAGAGATCGACGCCGGTGACCGTGGAACCGGTCAGATTGGCCCTCGTCAGGTCCGCCTCGCGCATCCGCACCCCGGTCAGCCGGACCCCCCGCAGGTCGGCGCCGGGCAGCGCGACGAAGGACCAGTCACCGCCGTCCACCGCCAACGGACGCAGGTCGCATTCGACGAAGGTGCTGCCGACCAGCTTGCAGCCGGTGAACTCGGCCTCGAAGAAGTTGCACCGCCGGAAGACGCAGCGGGTGAAGGCCGAGTCGACGTGCCGGGAGGCGTTGAACTGAACGTTGCCGAACGTGCACCCGGTGAAGACCGCTCCCCGGCTCACCGCCTCGGTCAGGTCCACGTCGAAGAACTCGCAGCCCACGAAGTGCCGATCGGTCAGCTCCTCGCCGTACCAGTCCTCGTTGCGAAAGGTCACGTCCTCGGTCAACTCCGGCATCCGGCCAGGCTAGCGCCGGCCACCGACGGCCGGTCCATGACGGCCCCCTTCCGAGATCGGCGTGCCGCCGAGTAGGTTCGGCGACGTGAGTGTGGCTCGGAGCAAGGACCCGGATCAGATCGGTTTCGACCCGGCGCGACTGGCGCGGATCGACGAGCACTTCGGCCGGTACGTCGACGACGGCCGGCTGGCCGGCTGGCAGGTGGTGGTCACCCGTCGCGGCGAGGTGGCGCACTCCTCGACGTATGGGCTGCGGGACCGGGAGTCGGGCGCCCCGGTCGAGGCCGACACGCTCTGGCGGATCTACTCGATGACCAAGCCGGTCACCTCGGTCGCGGCGATGATGCTGTGGGAGGAGGGCCGGTTCGAGCTGACCGACGAGATCAGCCGCTGGCTGCCGGAGTTCGCCGACCTGCGGGTCTACTCCAAGGGGTCGGCGCTCAAGCCGTACACGGTGCCGGCGATCGAGCCGATCCGGGTCTGGCACCTGCTCACCCACACCGCCGGCCTGACGTACGGCTTCATGCAGACCTCGGTGGTCGACGGGCTCTACCGGGCCGCCGGCTACGACCTGTACCCACCGGCGGACGTCGACCTGGCCAGCGCCTGCGCGGCCTTCGGCGAGCTGCCGCTGCTGTTCCAGCCCGGCACCGCCTGGGGCTACTCCGTCGCCACCGACGTGCTCGGCCGGCTCGTCGAGGTGGTCTCGGGGCAGAGCCTCGACGCGTTCCTCGCCGAGCGGATCTTCGGCCCGCTGGGCATGACCGACACCCGTTGGTGGGTGGAGGGCGACGAGGCCGAGCGGCTGGCCGCGCTCTACGTACCGGAGCCGCGCAGCGGCCGGGCCGTCCGCTACGACAGACTCGGCGCGCTCGCATTCAGCAAGCCCGCCCTGCTCTCCGGTGGCGGAGGCCTGATCTCCAGCGCCGCCGACTACCACCGCTTCACCCAGTTGCTGTTGCGCGGCGGTGAGCTGGACGGGGTCCGCCTGCTCGGGCCGCGCACGGTGCGGTTCATGGCCCGCAACCACCTGCCCGGTGGCCAGGACCTGGGCACCCTGTCCACCGGCGGCTTCGCCGAGACGACCCTGGACGGGATCGGCTTCGGCCTCGGTTTCGCGGTGGTCGACGACCCGATCCCCAGCCGGGTGCCGAGCAGCGTCGGCGAGTACTACTGGGGTGGGGTGGCGAGCACCGCGTTCTGGGTGGACCCGGCCGAGGAGATCACGACACTCCTGTTCACCCAGCTGATGCCGTCGAGCACGTACCCGCTGCGTTCCCAGCTGCGCCAACTCGTCTACGCCGCCCTGGTCGACTGACCTCGGGTCCGCCACCCGTGCCGGCACCGCGGCTCAAGCGGTCAGTCGGCGAGGCGGGCTGGGAAGCCACCGGTGGCGATCGGACCCCAGGCGTCGATCGTGACGCGGATCAGCGACTTGCCCTGGCGCACCATCGCCGCCCGGTAGTCGTCCCAGTCCGGGTGCTCGCCGGAGATGCTGCGGAAATACTCGACCAGCGGCTCCACCGCCTCGGGCAGGTCGAGCACCTCGGCGGTGCCGTCGATCTGCACCCAGGGGCCGTTCCAGTCGTCGCTGAGCACGCACGCCGAGACCCGGGGGTCGCGGCGGATGTTGGTCACCTTGGCCCGCTCGGGGTAGGTGGAGACGACCAACCGACCCTGCCCGTCGATGCCGGCGGAGACCGGGGAGGACTGCGGGCGACCGTCGGCCCGCGTGGTCATCAGCAGGACGCGGTGTCGCGGCCGGAGGAAGTCGAGCAGGCTGTCCCGGTCGACCCGGGTGTTCCGTGCGATGCTGGGCGCCATCACTCGTTCCTACCAGGTTGGTGGCGAAGCGGCGGCGGCGGGTGTCAGCGGGGCCGGGCCTCCGAGCGGTGCACCGCCTGGGCGGGCACCCGGGGGCGGACGGGCGGGCGCCAGGCCCGGCCGTTGGCGTAGATCACCCGAAAGCCGAGGTACGACGCGAGCGGCGCCCAGTGGGCCGAGCCCATCCGCAGCTCGGCGGCATTGTGTCGCTGGCCGTTGGCGAGCACGTCGAGGAGGACGGTTTCGAAGGCCGCCGACTCGACCCAGTCGACTTCTCGGGTAAAACCGCAGATCAGAGCGGCTCCGGTGACCTCCAGGAACTCGCGCAGCACCGCGTCCGGGGCCCGCAGCACCGAGCAGCTGCCGAAATAGAGTCGGCGGCCCTCGCAGCGGCCGGCCATCAGCTCGGACACCTCGCTCAACTCCACAGATTGCCAGTCGGTGAGGCAGAGACGGCTCGGCTCGCCGTGCATGGCGAAGAAGCCGACCCGGTGGTCGGCGTACTGCTTGAGCAGCCAGCGGTCCAGGAAATAGAACAACTCGTCGCGGGTGGCCGCGTCCTTGTGGATGAAACGGATCTTGCCCAGCCGCTCCAGCAGCTCCAGGGTGGGCAGCACGGAACCCCGCTCGTTGAGGTCGCGGTGCCACTGACCCTCGACACAGAAGACGCCACCGCGTGCCACGTGCACCTCCGCCAGTCCGCCGCCCGGGGCTGACGTTACCGGCTGCCCGTGGCCGGGGAACATCACCCTCGGTGTCGGCGATTGCGACGTTCGGTGCGGTTGGCCGCAGGAGAGGGGATCTGCGGTAAATGGCTGTTTCGCAAATCAGCCGAATTCCCAGGCAATACCCAGGGACCACGGATTGTGAGGACGATTCTTGTTAATCCCCTCCAACCGCACCGATCAGTGCCAGGGTGGAAATCGCGGGACTTCTCGGTCGATGTCCCGGAGCCACCCCATTCGCTCTCCTATCGGGAGGACTTCTGTGCGCGTAAACACCTTGAAGCGTGCTGCCGTCGCATTCGCCCTGGCGCTGCCCGGGGCAGCGATCGCCACGTTGGTCGCCGCACCAGCGGCGCACGCGGACGGCTGCTACACCTGGAACCGCAACCTGACCCAGGGCCGCTCGGGCGACGACGTCCGCCAGTTGCAGATCCGGGTCGCTGGTTGGGCGGGCAACCGGAACATCGTGGAGAACGACGGCCGCTACGGCCCGAAGACCGCCGCCGCGGTCAAGCGGTTCCAACAGGCGTACGGGCTGCGCGCCGACGGTATCGCCGGCCCGCAGACCTACGCCAAGCTGTACCAACTCCAGGACAACGACTGCACGCCCGCGCACTTCAGCTACAACGAACTGGACAATGGGTGCGGCGGGAGTGGGTGGAGCGGCGGCCCGGTGTCGGCGGCCCAGACCAAGCAGAACGCGCTGCGCACCATGTGGAAGCTGGAGGCGCTGCGCAAGAGCCTCGGCGACAAACCGCTCAACGTGTCCAGTGGGTTCCGCAGCCGCGCCTGCAACAACCAGGTCGGCGGCGCATCCGACAGCCAGCACCTGTACGGCAACGCGGCCGACGTCACCTCGCGGACGTCGTCGCTGTGCCAGGTCGCCCGCGGCGCCCGTAACAACGGCTTCAGCGGGATCTACGGGCCGGGCTACCCCGACCACGACGATCACGTGCACGTCGACTCGCGGCGGGAGAACAACAGCGACCGCAGCTCGAACACGACGAGCTGGTCCGCGCCGGACTGCGGGATCGGCGCCGGCAACGACTGAATCGGTCGGTCAGAGCGACGTCGGCCCGACGCGGAGGGGAATCTTCGCGTCGGGCCGACGTTGTGTCGCCCCGGGTGGGGTGGGCGGAGGGGTAGCGCGCTCAGCTCGCCCGGGGCCAGCGCGGCGCGGTGACGGGGGGAGTCACCGGCCGGCCAGCAGCGGTGGGCCGTACCCCGGAGGGGGCGACCCGTGCGGCCGGGTGCCGTGACGGCCCGGTCGCCGTGAACGGGAAGGGCACGTGGACGAACGGGTTGCCGTGCCGGATCAACGCCTCGATCTGCCGCTCGTTGAGCCCGTGTGTCTCCAACACCCGTCGCCCCCAGCGGTGCAGGCGGCACGGGTAGGAGGCACCGTCGTTGCGGCACAGCGGCCCGGTGGGCCACTCCTCGGCGGTGTGCACGACCACCGCCCGGACCGCGAGCCGAACATCTTCCGGGGTCAGAGGTGTCGGCATTGGCACCTCACCCAGTACCTGATCGATGGGATCCGTCGACTGCTCACCAACTCGCACGGCAGGCCTCCCGCAGCTCGGCAGCGGTACGGCGGACCTACCGCACCGACATCCTCGGCCATTGGTACGGCCGACACCGGACGAAAGTTCAATTCCGGTACGCGGTAAGCAAATCCTCCGGAGACAGCACGCGTACCCCGTCGACGGCACTGCCGCTGCGCGACACGGCAAGGACGGGAACCGATTCGTCGGCGCCGGGCAACTGGGACCGGTGCAGGAGCAGTCGGCCCAGGTCATGAGCATCGAAGGGCCGATTCTCCTGCCACTTGATCGACCCGACGAAGCTGATGCGTCGAGCGACGGGCTCACGGTCGGCGCCAACTATGTCGATCTCCGGGTCGTTGGTCCGCGTCCAGAAGCCGCCGATCACCGCCGCTTCCGCAGGCAGATGGTCTCCGGGAAGCCGGCGCAGCGCCTCCCGGATGACAGGTTCGATGACCCGGCCCCGCCAGGACGCCCACGACGTGACGATCCGGTCCAGGGTCAGGTCGCCTCGGCCTCGCTCAATCTCGGGAAGGTGGGGTCCGAGGAACGACAGCCAGAACCGCAGGTACGGATCGGCCACCACGTAGCGAGTTTCCCGCGACGGCTTGACCGACAGCGGAAGGATGGCCTCCACCGTCCGCTTCTGCGTCAGCAGGCGCAGGGCGCGACTCAGCGATGCCTGTGGAAGATCCCCCGCAGCACGGGAGATCAGCGAGAAGGTCCGCTCACCTGAGCCGATCGCTCGGAGCACCAGCCCCGCCTGGGACTGAGGCGGGAACTCGGCCGCCAAGGCACGCTCGCCGCTGACCAGCAGAGCCGAGGTCGGATCCCGTACCGCGTCGATCAGATACTCGTGTACCGATGCACCAGTTGGCCACTCGTCGAGGATCAATGGCAGGCCGCCGGACACCAGGTAGGCGTCGAACGCGTCGGCGGCAGACAGGTCGAGCATGTCGCGGACGTCGGCGGGGCTCAACGGCGGGATGATCATTTCCGTGGCCCGCTGGTGGAACGGCCGGCCGTAGTCGTTCAGGGACTCCATCATCGCCAGGTCCGATCCGACACAGATCAGCAGGACCGGTCGTCGGGACAGCTCACGATCGAAGATCTTCTGCAGCGTTCCCTCGAAGCCCGGGTCGCTCGCGATGAGGTACGGCATTTCGTCAAGGACGACGACACTCGGCCGGTCGGTCGGCAGCGCGGCGACGAGCAGAGTGAGAGCGGCGTCCCAGGTTCGTGGTTGTTGCTCAAGCAGAAGCTGCGCCCCCGGCAGCGTGGACCCGGCCGCCGCCTCCACGAAGAGGGCGAGGTCGGCAGCGACGGCCGGCTGCGCAGAGGCGGTGAAGAAGAGGTGCGGCACCTCCGCCCGCTCGACGAACTCCTCCACGAGTCGCGACTTGCCGACACGTCGGCGACCGCGCATGAGCAGGGCACGACCAGGCCGACCAGCCCGTCCACCGCGTTCGACCCTGGAGAGCATGCCGTTCAGCAGCGACAGCTCACGATCTCGCCCCACGAAGCCGTCCATGCCGCCACCCCTGATAGTTCCATTTTTGGAACACTCAGCGGTGAGTGTATCAATCGTTTGCCAAGGATGAGGCTGTCGGCGGGCCGCGCTCCACTCAGACGAGGCCGGCGTCGTGCACGAGCAGGGCCACCTGGACCCTGTTGTTGAGATCGAGCCGGGTCAGCAGCCGAGAGACGTACGCCTTCACCGTCGCCACGCTCATGAACAACTGCCCCGCGATCTCCGCGTTGGTGTGGCCCCGCCCCAGGGCGACCGCCACCTGCCGCTCACGCTCACTGAGCCCGGTGAGCAGCCGCAGCGCCCGCTCCCGGCGCGGATCGGGGCCGACCGGGCCGGGGGTGGCGGCGGTCACGTGGGCGATCAGCTTCCGGGTCACCGTCGGGGAGAGCGTCGCCTCCCCGGCCGCCACCCGGCGCACGGCGTGCACGATCTCCGCCGGCGGGGTGTCCTTGAGCAGGAAGCCAGCCGCCCCGGCGCGTAGCGCCCGCAGCACCTGCTCGTCGGCGTCGAAGGTGGTCAGCACCAGCACCTCCGGTGGTCGCGGCTGGGCACGCAGCGCCTCGGTGGCGGTCAGCCCGTCCACCCTCGGCATTCGGATGTCCATCAGCACGACGTCCGGGGCGTACGCGGCGACCGCGGCCGGCACCTCGCCGCCATCGGCCGCCTCGCCGACCACGATCAGGTCCGACAGGCCGCCGAGGATCATCGAGAGCCCGGCCCGCACCAGCGCGTCGTCGTCCACGATCAGCACCCGCACCGGCGGCGCGGCCGGCTCGGCCCCGCCGGAAGGCCCGGTCACGCCGGCCACGGCAGCCAGGCGGCCAGACGGAAGTCGCCGGCGTCGTCCCGGCCATAGGCGAGCCGGCCGCCGGCCAGCGTGACCCGCTCGCTGATCCCGACCAGGCCGGTGCCGGCACCCGGCAGTGTGCCGCCGGTCGGTGCACCGACGGGCCACCGGTTGCCGATCGCCACGGTCAGCCCGGTGCCCGGCCCGCCGGCCACGTCCACGGTGACCGCCGCGCCGGCCGCGTGCTTGCGGGCGTTGGTCAGCCCCTCCTGCACGATCCGGTACGCGGCCCGGCCCAGCGCCGCCGGCAGCTCCCCCGGGCTGGCGACGCTGTCGCTGACGTTCACCCGCACCCCGGCCGACCGCGACTCGGCGATCAGGGCCGGCAGGTCCGCGAGGGTGGGCTGTGGGGGCTCCGGGGCACCGCCGTCGCCCTCGGCCCGGAGCACCCCGATCACCTCCCGCAGGTCCTGGAGGGCGGCGTGCGCGCTGCCCCGGATCACCCCGGCCGCTCGGGCCACCTCGTCCGGGGGCGCGTCCGGGCGGAATTCCAACGCGCCGGCGTGCAGGCTGAGCAGGGAGATCCGGTGGGCCAGCACGTCGTGCATCTCCCGGGCGATCCGGGTGCGTTCGAGGTGGCGGGCCTGGGTGACACGGAGCTGCTGCTCGGCCTCGGCCCGCTCGGCCCGATCCCGCAGCGACACGATCAACTGCCGCCGGGCCCGCACGAACATCCCCCAGGCCAGCACCGCGAAAGTGATCATGACGCCCCAGGCCACGGTGGCCCAGTACGACCAGTTCGGGTCCGGACGCGTCCAACTGAAGACCAGGTTGGTGAGGAGACCGGCACCGGTGACCGCCACAGCGACGGCGGTCCGCCGATGCACCACGACAGTGAAATAGAAGATCAACAGCGGGATGGAGGCGGCCATCGAGAACAGGTTCAACGGCAGGGTCGCCACCACCAACCCGAGCGGCCACCGCCGACGCAGCCAGAGCAGCCCGCAGCAGGCCAGCCCGATCAGCGCGTCCACGACGACCATCCAGTCGTGCGGCAGCGGGACCGACGACGCCGGGTTGGGCGACAGGGCGTCCGCCGTGGCGAACAGCACCCAGAGCAGCCCGAGCAGGAACGCGAGGCTGTCCACCACCCAGTCGCGGGTGGTGCGGCGCGGACGCGGACGGTCAGGCTCGGCCGGCACCACCAGCTCCCCTGGCAGCAGCCAGGGGTGCTCGGGGACGGCGATGCTGGTCACGAGGCCATGCTAGGCAGCCGACCGGCGCCACGACCAGCTACCAAAGTCGAGACCCAACGGTCGACCACGGTCGGTGCGGTGCCGACCGGTGGCCGCAGCGGATGGCCGGGCGGCGCGGGCAGGCTCTACGACATGATCACCGTGGAGAACCTCACCAAGCGATACGGGCCACACCCGGCCGTGGACGACGTGTCGTTCCAGTGCGAGCCGGGCACCGTCACCGGCTTCCTCGGCCCCAACGGCGCCGGCAAGTCCACCACCATGCGGATGATCTGCGGGCTCACCGCACCGACCGCCGGACACGCCACCATCGCGGGGCGCTCCTACCGGGAGCTGCCCAACCCGGGGCGGGAGGTCGGGGTCCTGCTGGACGCCTCCGCCCAGCACGCCGGGCGCACCGGCCGCGAGGCGTTGACGCTGTCCGCGTACACCATGGGGTTGGACCGGCGCGAGGTCACCGCGAAGCTCGACCTGGTCGGGTTGAACGCGGTGGCCGCCAAGCGGCGGGTGAAGGCGTACTCGTTGGGCATGCGCCAGCGGCTCGGCCTGGCGCATGCGCTGCTCGGTGACCCCCGGGTGCTGATCCTCGACGAGCCGGCGAACGGCCTGGACCCGGAGGGGATCTTCTGGATGCGCGGCCTGCTGCGCGACTTCGCCGACCGGGGCGGCACGGTGCTGCTCTCCTCCCACCTGCTGCGCGAGGTGGAGGCGGTCGCGGACCGGCTGGTGGTGATCGGGGGCGGCCGGATCGTGGCCCAGGGCGACAAGAACGAGCTGCTCGCGGCTGGCGGCACGGTGGTCCGGGCCCGCGACGGCGCGGCGCTGCGCCGGGCGCTGGACGCGGCCAACCTGACCGCCGCCGACAGCACCGACGGCCTGCTGGTGCAGGCCGACGCCGAGGTGGTCGGCCAGGCCGCCGCCGATGCGGGCGTCGCGCTCGCCGAGTTGCGCCCCGCCGACGGCGGCGGCCTCGAACAGCTCTTCCTCACCCTGACCGCCGGCGAATCCACCAAGGAGGCCGTTCGATGACCACCACCACCGCGCCCGCCGTCGCGCCCCGACAGCACACTCCGGTACGCCGCCCGTCGCTGCTTCGACTCACCGTCGTTGAGCTGCGCAAGCTCGTCGACACCCGGGCCGGCCGCTGGCTGCTGATCACCATCGGTCTGGTCGCCGCCGCGATCGTCACCATCCAGTTGATCTACGCGAAGGATGCCGAGCAGACCTTCGTCAACTTCTTCACTCCCTCGCTGCTGCCGGTCGGGGTGCTGCTGCCGGTGCTCGGCATCCTGTCGATCACCAGCGAGTGGTCCCAGCGCACCGCCCTCACCACGTACGCGCTGGTGCCCCGCCGGGAGCGGGTGGTGACCGCGAAGCTGATCGCCGTGGTGCTCACCTCGCTCGCCTCGGTGCTGGCCAGCCTGGCCGTCGCCGCCGTCGGCACGCTGGTGGCGTCCGCCAGCGGAGGCGCGGGCACCTGGCAGATCGACGCGTCGTTGATCCTGAACGCGGGAATCCTCCAGGTCACCAGCGTGCTGATGGGTGCCGCCTTCGGTCTCCTGCTGCTCAACCCGCCGTTGGCCATCGTCGGCTACCTGCTGCTGCCCACCCTCTGGGGGGTGCTCGGCGAGTTGGTCCGGCCCCTGAACGGTCCGGCCAGATGGCTGGACACGAGCCGGACCATGGAACCGTTGTTCAGCAGCGACACCATCACCGGCGAACAGTGGGGGCGGATGGCGGTGTCCCTGCTGGTCTGGATGGTCCTCCCGCTGGCCGTCGGCCTGTTCCGGACGCTCCGCCGGGAGGTGTCCTGACCATGGACGTCGCCGACAACCGGCCGCGCACCGTGGTCAGCGGTGGCCCTCTGGAGCTGGTGATCATGTGGGGCGGCTTCCCGCTGCTCGGCGCGGGCGCCGGATGGCTCCTCGCGGCGACGACGGGCTGGCTCGCCCGGCTGCCCTGGGTGCCGTTCGGAGGCCTGATCGAGTGGCTGGACCGGCTACCCGAGCCGCAGGCCACCGCCGGCACGGCCGCGGTGGGCGTCCTGGCCGGCCTGGTCATCGCCGGGATCGGCACCGCCGAACGACTGATCGTCACCGTCGACGCGGCGCAGGTCCAGCTGCGCCGCTCCGATCAGAACCGGACCGTCGCACGGGTCGACACCCGGGTGGTCTTCCTCGCCGACGGGCATCTGGTGCTGCTCGACGGCGACGGCGCGGAACTGGTCCGGGAGTCGACGGACCTACCCGCCGACCGGCTGGCTGCGGCGTTCCGCACGCACGGCTGGGGGTGGGCGGACGACGACCCGCACCGGTCGGCGTACCGGCTGTGGGTGCCCGAGCTGCCCGGCCTGCCCGCCGGGGCGAACGCCCTGCTGCAGGCCCGCGAGCGGGCGGTCCGGAAGGATCGCCGCGACGACGCGCGGGAGCTGCGCCGGGAGTTGGGCCTGCTCGGGGTGGTGCTGCGCGACGAGGAGAAGCGGCAGTACTGGCGGCTGAACGGGCGCGCCGTCACGCCCGGGCAGCAGGAGACGACTTCTGGCGAGCGCGGGCCGGATGGGCGGTAGCGTCTGTCCCAGTAGATCACTGGGAGCGCGCGATGACCGAACAGCAGCCGTACCGGGTGGTGTCCCGACACCCCGGCTTCGAGCTGCGTCGGTACCCGGCCCACCTGGTGGCCGAGATGCAGATCCAGGCGTCGTTCACCCGGGCACCGATAGAGGCGTTCCGGCCGTTGGCCGCGTACATCGGGGGCGCCAACCGGGCCCGGCACCCGATCGGACCGGCCGCCCCGGCGACGTCGGCGGCCGGTGACCCGGAGAAGATCGACATGACCGTGCCGATGGTCCAGGTGGAGGGTGAGCGGCCCGGGGCGTACCTGATTCAGTTCGTCATGCCGGCCACCTTCACCGCCGCTACCCTGCCCGAGCCGGTGGACGCCCGGGTGCGGATCCGCGAGGTTCCGGCGCAACTGGCAGCGGCGATGCGTTTCTCCGGGCGGTGGACCGAGCAGGCGTTCAGCCAGCGGGCCACCGTGCTCGGCCGATCGGTCACCGCGGCCGGGCTGCAACCCACCGGGGCCATCCGGTACGCGCGCTTCGACCCGCCGTGGAAGCCGTGGTTCCTACGCCGCAACGAGGTCGTGCTGCCGGTCGTGGAGTGAGCTAACGGCGGCCGTGCACGGTCGGCCACGCCAGCAGCAGCGCCATGCCGAGCCCGGCGACCAGCCCGGCCAGGGAGCTCAGCAGGTCGGAGTCGGCGGAGTTGATCGGGCTGTTGCCGGCCAGCGCGGTCAACGTCGCGCCGATCGGCAGCACGAGGACCATGACGATGGCGGCAACCACCAGCAGCGCATACGGACCCACCAACGCGGCGAGCGCGGCCAGTGCGTGGTGCCGCCAGACCGGCCGGTCACCTGGCCAGTCCCAGGCCAGCAGGGTGACCCCGGTGAGCAGCACCGCCCACAGGGCCAGCTCCGGCAGGAGCCGTGAACCGGGCGCGGCCGCACGGATCAGCCCGACGCCGAACAGGGCCGCCACAGCGAGACCGGCCGCCAGCCCACAGCGGGCCCTGGTCCGCGCCGGGGCCGCCGTCAGCGCGGCAGCGATGGTCAGCGCGACCAGCAGCGCCGAGGTTGCCAGGGCTCCCTGGTTCAGCTCCGGCTCCCGGTCGGTCGGTGACTCGATGGCGGCCGCCACCACCACCAGCACCCCGGCCACACAGGCTGCGCCGGTCAGCGTCCTCCGGTCGGCGGTTGGAGGCTTGCCTCGCTCCCGCCACAGCAGAACCGCCGCGAGCACGCCGAGCACCGCGCAACCGCCGACGGCGAGCAGCACCGTCGCATCGACACCGATCGGGTCGGCCCGGTCGATCGCCACGTCGGCCGCGACCCAGAGGCCGCCGAGCAGCACGGCCGGGCCGCTCCAGCGCAACTGCCCCCGGCCGGCCAGCATCAGCCCGAGGACCACCGCGACGATCGCCACGAACCGCAGGTCCCGTGCCCAGTAGGCGTTGTTGCCCGGCAACCGCTCCGACCAGGGGCCGATCGGCTCGGTCAGCGGTTGCCACACGGTCATGCCAACCGCCCAGAGCACGACGGCGGCGGCGGAGAGGAGCAGCCCGACCGGGCGCGCGGATCGCATTGGTGGACGGTAACTGCCAGACGGCCACGTCGGACACCCCGCGGCGGGGACGAGCGACCTAGGCTGAGCGGGTCTGCCCGGCATCCGAGGAGGAGCCATGACCCGGTACGTCGCCCTGCTGCGCGGGGTCAACGTCGGCGGTGTTCGACTCGCGATGGCTGATTTGCGCCGGCTGGTCACCGACCTCGGGCACTCCGACGTCGAGACCTATCTGCAGAGCGGCAACGTGGCCTTCGGCAGCACCGTTCGCGACGCCGAGAAGTTGGCCGCCGGGATCGAGCGGGCGCTCGCCGACGAGCTGGCGTTGACCGTGCCGGTGCTGGTGCGCAGCGGCCGGGAGTTGGCGGCGGTGGCCGGCGGCAACCCGTACGTCGACCGGGAGGACGACCCGAAGAGGCTGCTGGTGGCCTTTCTGCGCACCAGCCCCACGAAAGCGGCCACGGCGGCGCTGACCGTGCCCGGCAGCGAGAACGTGTCGTTCACGGTGACCGGCCGGGAGGTCTTCCTGCACTACGTCGACGACGGTTACGGGCGGTCGAGGTTCAACAACATGTACCTGGAGAAGAAGCTCGGCGTGGTGGCCACCACGCGAAACTGGAAGTCGGTGCGCGCCCTGGCCGAGATGGCCGCCAGCTGACCAGGTGGGGGCCGCGCCGGCCCCCACCGAAGCCGGTCAGAAGTGGTACGCGGTCTCGTACTCGGGCACCAGCACCCGACTACGCGGCGAGATACGACGCACCGCCGCGATCATGTCGTTCAGTCGGGTGCGGTCGGTCTCGGCGACCGACGGCGGGTTCTCCAGCGGCGTCTCGAAGTTGTCGAAGTGCACCGGCACCACGACCTTCGGGTAGTTGAGGCCGGCCAGCAGCCGGGGTAGGTAGTCGCCGGTGGTGGTGGCGTTCTGCAGGGCCACCATCGCCACGTCGGGTGCCAGCCCGGTGAGATTCCGCTCGGCGACGTCGCTGGCCCCGGTGAAGTACACCGACGGGCCGCCGTCGACCCGCAGCAGGTAGCCCAGCGTGTCGCCCTCGGGCAGGTCGGCGATGGTCGCCGGCTGCGCGGGCTGACTCACCCGCACCCCCGGAAAGGCCAGGGAGTACGACGGGTTGCGGCTGTGCAGCGAGCCGACCACCTCGATGGTGTGGTTGCCGAAGTCCAGCACCTCCCCACCCTTCACGGTGCTGAGCTGCGTCGACGGCACCCCGTAGGCCAACCCCAGGTGGTACGCGGTCAGCGTGCCGAACACCCGCGCGCCGGTGCGCTTGGCGATGTACGGCACATCCATGAAGTGGTCCCAGTGCGTGTGCGTGACCAGCACCGTCGTGGCCCGGTCGACGCGCGGATCGATCACGTCGGTGCGCACGGTCAACGGGGTGTCCGTCTTGAACGCGCCGGTGAACAGCCCTGTGTCGATCCGGCTGAGGAACGGGTCGACGAGGACGGTCCGGTCCCCGATGTCGACGCGCCATCCGGCCGTACCCCACCAGCGGAAGCTGACCGCGCCCTTGCGAGGGGTGGTCGGCGTGGGTGCGGCGGCTGGCGGCGCGGCGTGGGCCGGGGTGGCGGTGCCGGCGACGAGGCCACCGGCGGAGACCAGGGCGGTGGTGGCGGCGGCGTCGCGCAGGAAGCGTCGGCGGTCGAGACTGGGCATGCGGATCTACTCCCCGTGGTCGGGCGATTGGTCGACACGAGCCAACCAGCGCCACCGGGCTCCGGTCCAAGATCGAAGACCGCCGGCTCTGATACGCCGTCGCATATCGGGCCTGCTCAGCGACGGTGCGTCGGCGCTCCGACGGGTGAGAAATCAGCCGCCACGCAGCGCCTCGACGGCCGTCCGGGCGGCGTCCCCCATCGCCAGGTCCACGTCGATCCGGCGCGGGGCCAACTGGTCGGCGCGGGCGAAGACGGCGATCGCGTACCGGCCGCCGTCGGGATACTCGGCGACCCCGGCCTCCAGGTGCAGCCCGGGCAGGGTGCCGGTCTTACCGAACACCCGGACGCCGGGCGGGAAACCTGCGGCCAGCCGGGTCCAGAAGATCTGCCGGGCCATCCAGGTACGGACCATCGCGCAGGCCGCCGCCGGCCCGGCCTCGTCCCGCCAGATCAGGGTGAGCAGTCGAGTGATCTCCCGGGCGGTGCTGGACGTGGTGTGCAGAGGGTCGAACACCCGCATCGCACGGACCCGGTCCGCCGACAGCGTCGGGAAGATCCGGGCGAACTCCGCCTCGGTCCGCGCACCCACGTCGGCGAGCATCACCTCGACCAGTTCCCGAGGACCGCCGACGACACGGGTACGGGTCAGCCCCAGCTCGGCGGCCAGCATCGGCAGCAGATCCGGGCCGACCCGGCGCAGCAGGAGGTCGGCGGCGGTGTTGTCGCTGACCGACATGGCGAAGTACGCGAGGTCGCGCAGCGACACCTCGGCGTCGTCGGTGCAGCCGGCCAGGCCCCAACCGCCGAGCCGGTCGTCGGCGGTGACCAGAATCCGCTCGGTCGGGTCCAGCTGACCGGCCTCGACCTGCCGGGCGAACTCCAGCACCAGCAGGATCTTGAAGATCGAGGCGATCACGACCTGCTCGTCGGCCCGCACCCCCACCTCCCGACCACCGTCGGCCGGGCTGTCGAGGGTCAGGTCCACGGCGTCGAGGTCGACGACGTGCAGGCTGGCCGTCACCCCGGCAGCGGCGAAGATGGCCTCGATGCGCTCGTCCACGTCCACGCCCGCACGGTATCCAGCGGCACCGTGCCGGCGCTGGCGTAGGGTCCGGGCGTGGACCTGCTCCGGCACCTGCGACACTTCGTGGTGGTCGCCCAGGAGCTGCACTTCGGGCGGGCCGCGGAGCTGCTCGGGATGGCCCAGCCGCCGCTGAGCCAGTCGATTCAACGGCTGGAACGGGAGTTGACGGTCGAGCTGTTCGACCGGTCCCGCCGCCAGGTACGCCTCACGACCGCCGGTGAGCTGCTGCTCGGCGAGGCGGAGGAGTTGCTCGCCGGCGAGGGTCGGCTCCGCAACCTGATGGGGCAGATCCGCGCGGGTGAGCTCGGCGTACTCCGGGCCGGGGTGCCGCCGGAGACGCCCGCGGTGACGCTGCGCGCGCTGCTGGACGGGCTCACCACCCGGGCACCCGGCCTGGACGTGGAGCTACACGAGTTGACCACCGCCGAGCAGGTACGGATGCTCGCCGAGCGGACCCTGGACGTGGGGCTGGTGCACCACCCGGTGGCGGCGGACGGGCTGCGCTTCGGCGCCACCGTCGACGTACCTCTGGGGGTGCTGCTGCCGCGCACCTCGCCGCTGGCCCGCGGCCGTGAGGTGACGCTCGCGTCGCTGGCCGGTCTGGACCTGGTGGCTGCGCCCCGGGCCACCGCGCCCGGCCGGCACGATCACCTGCTGGCGGTGTGCCAACAGCATGGTTGGCGCCCGGCTCGGGTACGCCCGGCCCGCAACCCTGAGTTCCTGTTCGGGCTGGTGCTGGCCGGTGGCGCGGTGGCCGTGGAACCCGCGACGGTGGCGCGACGCGAACCCCGGATCGCCTGGCGGCCGATCGCCGACGCGCCGCTGGCGAAGCGCACCTCGGCGGCCTGGCCGGACCGGTCGGCACACCCGGCGGCGTCGATGTTCGGGCAGCTCGCCGCCGAGGTGCTGGCCGACGCCGAGCCCGTCGCGCCCGCGCCGGCTCAGCCGTCGGTGCCAGCGGAACGGCCCTGGCCGGTGTTGTTCGACACGACCGGGTGACCAGACCCGACGTCATGCTCGTCACCCCGGCCTGGACGGTGAATCGACCTGCCGCTCGGGTATGGATGACAGGCAACGAAGATGACGCGAAGGAGCCGCAATGGCCAACACGATTCCCGACATCAGCCTGAACGACGGCACCACCATTCCGCAGCTCGGCTTCGGGGTGTTCCAGATCGAGCCGAAGGACACCGTCGCGGCGGTGACCACGGCGCTTGAGACGGGCTACCGGCACATCGACACCGCCGAGATGTACGGCAACGAGGCCGAGGTCGGCGAGGCGGTACGCAGGTCCGGCCTGGACCGGGGCGCGGTCTACGTGACGAGCAAGCTGAACAACGGCTTCCACCGCCCGGACGACGCGCGCAAGGCATTCGACTCGACGCTCGCGGCCCTGAAGATGGACTACATCGACCTGTTCCTGATCCACTGGCCGCTGCCGACCCTGTACGACGGCGACTTCGTCTCGACCTGGAAGGTGCTGGAGGAGTTCCAGCGCGACGGCCGGGCCCGCTCGATCGGTGTGTCGAACTTCCAGGTGCCGCACCTGCGGCGGCTGGCCGCCGAGGCGGACGTGGTGCCCGCGGTGAACCAGATCGAGGCGCACCCGTACTTCGGCAACGAGGAGGTGCGCGCCTACAACCGCGAGCACAACATCCTCACCGAGGCGTGGTCGCCGATCGCGCAGGGCAACGTGCTGGGCGACCCGACGGTGGTCGACATCGCCGAGCAGGTCGACCGGACGCCGGCGCAGGTGGTGCTCCGCTGGCACGTGCAGCGTGGCGACATCATCTTCCCGAAGTCGACCACCCCGAAGCGGATCGAGGAGAACTTCCGGATCTTCGACTTCGAGCTGGACGACACGGCGATGGAGCGGATCACCGAGCTGAACAAGGGCGAGGCAGGCCGGCAGGGCGCGCACCCGGACACCTTCGCCTACGTCCCCCGCTGATCCGGCCCCGCCGCCGGCGGGACATGGTCCGGTGAGCGTTATGCCTCAGAGTCATATTGATGACTCTGAGGTATAACGCTCTTACGGGAGGTACGGCCCGTGCGGTTCAGGCGCCGACGCGCTCGGCGATTCGCCGGAACGCCGCCTGGGTCGGCGAGCCGGGCTCGGGGACGTAGACGATCATCTTCTGGTCGGTCTCCGGCACCAGCAGAACCCGGCACTCGAACTCCAACGGACCCAGGTCGGGGTGCGGCACCCGCTTGACGATCGGACGGCGCTCCTCAACGTCGTGCTCGGCCCAGAGCTGGGCGAACCGGGGCGAGGTGCCGAGCAGCTCGGTGACCAGCTCGCGGATCGCCGGGTCGGCCGGGTAGCGGCCGTAGGCGGCCCGCAGGTCCGCCACCGTGCTGCGGACGAACCGCACCGTTTCGGCGTCGCTCCAGTGGCTGCCGGCGGCGGATTGCCGGAAGGTCCAGCGAATCATGTTGCGGTCCGCGTCGGGCACGGCCGCGAGGTTCCCCATGAAGTACGTCGACAGGTGGTTCCAGGCCAGGACCTGGTACGCGGCATCGACGAGGTACACCGGAGTCTCGGTCATCGCGTCGAGCAGGTGCCGCAGCCCGGGTGGCACCTCCCGGCTCGGCCCGACGGTCTGCGGCGGGTTCTCCCCAGCGATCCGGAACAGATACTCGCGCTCGTCCCGGCTCAGCAGCAACGCCCGGGCCATCGAGGCGAGCACCTGCCGGGACGGGTGCGGCCCGCGGCCCTGCTCCAACCGGATGTAGTAGTCGATCGACATTCCGGCGAGTTGGGCCACCTCCTGCCGACGCAGGCCGGGAGTGCGCCGGCGTACCCCATCGGGGAGGCCGACCTCGGCGGGGCGCAGGCGGGCGCGGCGGCTGCGCAGGAACGCTGCCAGTTCGTCACGCCGCAGGCCGGTGCTCGTCATGCCTCCAGCATGCCCCGGGCGAAGCCCGGGAGGGTGGTACCGCTGGTCCCAGCCTCAGCCGACTCTCCCCGAACGCCACCCACACCGGCAGGCTCGACGGCATGACGAACATGATCGCCCTGATCACCGGGGCCAACAAGGGAATCGGACTGGCCACCGCCCGACAGCTCGGCGGCCTGGGGATGACCGTGCTGATCGGGGCGCGGGACGCCGAGCGGGGCCGGGCAGCGGAACGGGATCTGCGCGACGGCGGCACCGACGCCCGGTTCGTGCCACTGGACGTGACCGACGCCGAGTCGGTGGCGGCCGTCGCGAAGCTGGTCGAGGCGGAGTACGGCCGACTGGACGTACTGGTCAACAACGCCGGCATCGTGCTCGGCGACGGCGCGCGGGCGCTGCCCAGCGACACGACCGTGGCGACGCTGCGCCGGGTGTACGAGACGAACGTCTTCGGGGTGGTGGCGGTGACCAACGCGCTGCTGCCCTTGCTGCGCAGGGCACCGGCGGCCCGGATCGTCAACGT
Source organism: Micromonospora sp. NPDC005291 (assembly GCF_040607415.1). Lineage (NCBI taxonomy): Bacteria > Bacillati > Actinomycetota > Actinomycetes > Micromonosporales > Micromonosporaceae > Micromonospora > Micromonospora sp. NPDC005291. The sequence goes on along the minus strand of NZ_JBEXGR010000025.1, from coordinate 56,326 downwards.
CTCCAGCGAGGTCGGCTCGATCGCGGTGATGACCGACCCGGACGGCGCGTTGTTCGCGCTGACCTCCGTGCCGTACCCGTCGTCGAAGGCGGCGCTGAACATGGTCACCGCCATGTACGCCAAGGAGCTGCGGGACACCCCGATCAAGGTGAACGCGGCGAACCCGGGCTACTGTGCCACCGACCTCAACGGAAACAGCGGCTTCCGCACGCCCGAGCAGGGCGGCGAGGTCAGCGTGCACCTGGCGACGCTGCCAGCGGACGGCCCGAGCGGGCTGCTGTGGGGCTTCCAGATGGACGCCGGCGGTGGGTACGGCGAGCTGCCCTGGTGAGCGCTTGAGGTGACTGCGCTTCAGCCGCCCCGCCGGTGTCAGCCTTCGACCGGCGGGGCGGTCAGGTCGAGCTGCCAGTCGTTGGCGCGCATCATCTGCCCCGGCGGGTATTCGAAACCGGTCTCGCCGAGCAGGGTGAAGCCGGCCTTGCGGCAGACCGCGTTCGAGGCGGGGTTGTCGACCGAGGGGTAGGCGTGGGCGTAGCGCCGGTCCCGTCGGGCGCGGACCACGTCGACCGCCGCGCGCACCGCGACCGTCGCCAGCCCCTGCCCCCGGTACGCGGGCAGCACCGCCCAGCCCAACTCGTACACCGGTCGCTCGCGCCACTCGCGGGCCCAGTAGCCGACACTGCCCGCCCGTGCGCCGTCCGGCAGCACCAGCGTGAACATGCAGCCCTGCCCGCCCTCGGCGAAGTGCACGTAGCGCTCGTGCCGGGCGAGCACCTGCTCGTCGGTCTCCGGACCGCCGGTGTGCTTGCGGGTGTCCGGAGAGTTGAGCTGCCGCAGCAGGTCGAGGTCGTCCTCATGCCACGGTTCGATGCGTACCTGTGCCATCCCACTCCCCTGTTCGTCGGCCTCAGTCAAGCCGACCCCTCCGACATTCCGCACCGAAACGCCGTCCGCTAGATCGGATCTAGCGGACGGCCTGTCGTCACCTCGCGCCTGATGGGTGGAACGACAGCTCGGGAGGGGGAAAGATGACACCGCTCAGGATTGCCGTGCTCATCGGCAGCACCCGGGAGGGGCGGGCCGGCGACCGGATCGCCCGCTGGTTCACCGATCAGGCCGCGCGGCACGACGACCTGGCGGTGACGGTCGTTGACCTGACCGAGTACGACTTCCCGACCAGCTATCCCGCCGAGCCGACCGCGTCCATCCGGGCGTTCGTCCGCGAGGTGGGTCGGGCGGAGGCATTCGTCGTGGTCACCCCCGAGTACAACCACAGCTTCCCCGCACCCTTGAAACAAGCCATCGACTACGCGTATGACGAGTGGCAGGCCAAGCCGGTCGGTTTCGTGTCGTACGGCTGCCGCTCCACCGGTCTGCACGCCGTCGACCAACTGCGCACGGTCTTCACCGCACTGCACGCGATGACGGTGCGCGAGGTCGTAGGGATCGACCTGCTCGCCGGTGGGCCGACACCACAGTGCACCGACGAGTTGAGCCGCGACACCAACGTCCTGCTCGACCAGCTCCGCTGGTGGGGTCTGGCGTTACGCGACGGCCGGGCGGCCCGGCCCTACGTCTCCTGAACACGTCTGACGAAAGGTAAGGATCATGAGTAGACGCACCACCGGCCTGGCCATCGAGGCCGAGGGGCTCACCCGCACGTTCGGGGATACCAAGGCGTTGGCCGGGATCGACCTGCAGGTGCCCGCCGGCACCGTCTACGGCCTGCTCGGCCCGAACGGGGCGGGCAAGACCACCGCCGTCCGGGTGCTCGCGACGTTGCTGCGCCCCGACGGCGGCTCGGCGCGGGTCTTCGGGCACGACGTGGTCACCGAGGCCGACAAGGTCCGTTCCCGGGTCAGCCTCACCGGCCAGTACGCCTCGGTCGACGAGGACCTGACCGGTACGGAGAATCTGGTGCTCCTCGCCCGCCTGCTCGGCCTGCGCAAGCCGGCCGCCCGTGAGCGCGCGGCTGCCCTGCTCGCCGCGTTCGGGCTGACCGAGGCGAGCGACCGCCAGGTGAAGAAGTACTCGGGTGGGATGCGCCGCCGCATCGACATCGCCGCCAGCATCCTCAACACCCCCGATCTGCTCTTCCTCGACGAGCCGACGACCGGTCTCGACCCGCGGAGCCGCAACCAGGTGTGGGAGATCATCCGGGCGGTGGTGTCGCACGGCACGACGGTGCTGCTGACCACGCAGTACCTCGACGAGGCCGACCAACTCGCCGGGCGGATCGCGGTCGTCGACCACGGCCGGGTGATCGCGGAGGGCACCCCGGGCGAGCTGAAGTCGTCGATCGGCTCCGGCACGGTCCACCTACGACTGCGCGATCCCGGGCAGCGACCCGAGGCGGAGAAGGTGCTCCGGGAGGCGCTCGACGTACCGGTGCAGCTCGCCGCCGATCCGGTGGCGTTGACCGCCCGCGTCGGTGAGGCCGGCACCGACCTCGACGCCAGTGCCCAGGCCGCCCGCGCGCTCGGCGACCTGGCCCGCGCCGGCATCGTCGTCGACAACTTCTCCCTCGGCCAGCCGAGCCTGGACGAGGTCTTCCTCGCCCTGACCGATCACCCCGCCGTGCCGGCCGACGAGCGCGACGACGAGCTGGAGGCAGCCCGATGAGTGACGCCACGACCACCACGACCGAACGGGCGCCGTCCGTCTACATCCCGTCCGCCGAGGCGCTGGCGACCGTGCTCGCGCCCGGTGCCCGACCGCCCCGGCCGAGCGCGCTGGGTGCGTCGCTCACCTTCGGCTGGCGGGCCATGCTGAAGATCAAGCATGTGCCGGAGCAGCTCTTCGACGTGACCGCGTTCCCGATCATCATGGTGCTGATGTTCACGTACCTGTTCGGTGGCGCCCTCGCCGGCAGCCCGCGCGAATACCTGCAGTTCTTCCTGCCCGGCATCATGGTGACCAGCGTCGTAATGATCACCATGTACACCGGTGTCGGCCTCAACACCGACATCGAGAAGGGCATCTTCGACCGGTTCCGGACCCTGCCCGTCTGGCGTCCATCCGCCCTGGTCGGCATGATCTTCGGCGACGTGCTGCGCTACATCCTCGCCGCCCTGGTGATCCTGGGGTTGGGGCTGGTGCTCGGGTTCCGGCCCGCTGGCGGGGTGGTCGGCGTGGCCGTCGGGATCGGGCTGTTGGTGATCTTCTCGTTCGCGTTCTCCTGGGTGTGGACGTTCTTCGGGCTGATCCTGCGCAGCGAGAAGTCGGTGATGGGGGTCAGCATGATGGTGCTGTTCCCGCTGACGTTCCTGAGCAACGTCTTCGTCGAGCCGAGCACCATGCCCGGCTGGCTCCAGGCGTTCGTGAAGGTCAACCCGGTGACGCAACTGGTGGCCGCGATCCGTGGGGCGATGAGCGGCGAGTCGGACCCGTCGGCCACGATGTGGCTGCTGGTGTGGAGCGCCGGATTCGTGCTCGTCTTCGGCTCACTGACCATGTACAAGTACAACCGCCGCTGACCCTGCCCAGACCCGACCGACGGGCGCCGCCACGGCTGTGGCGGCGCCCGTCGGCGGTCAGACGACCGCCGGCACCTCGGCTCGCGTGACACCGCGCAGGCGGGCGACGTCCTTACTGGGAGGCGCACCGAACTGACGGCGATATTCACGACTGAACTGCGACAGGCTCTCGTAACCGACGCGGATGCCCACCCCGGTGACGTCGTTCGGGTGCGTGGCGAGCAGGAGTCGCGCCTCCTGCAACCGGATCTGCTTCTGGAACTGGATCGGGCTCATGGCGGTCACGGCCTGGAAGTTGCGATAGAACGCGGACACGCTCATCCCGGACAGGCGCGCCAGATCCTCCACCCGGAACGGCTGCGCGTAGTGGTCGCGGATCCACCGCACCGCCCGCGCGATGTGACTGAGGCTGCTGTCGGCCAGACCGAGCTGCCGGACGGCGGCACCCTGCTCCCCGGTGAGCAGCAGCCACAGGATCTCCCGTTTGATCAGGGGAGAGAGCACCGTGACGTCCCGGGGCCGGTCCAGCAGCCGAAGCAGTCGGATCACCGCGTCGCCGAGTTCGGCGGGAGCGTCGCTGACCACCATCCCTGACGGCGTCCCGCCGGCCAGGGGCGGGAGATCGCCCGGCGCCGCCTGCAACAGCAACTCCGCGACCGTGGCCGGGTGCAGCACCAGCCCGAACCCCAGAGCCGGCGAGTCGGCACTGGCCTGGGTGAAGCGGCCGGTGACCGGCAGGTCGACCGACGCGACAAGGTACTGGCCGGCCCGGTACTCGTACACGCGGTCGCCCAGCGCCATCTGTTTGGCGCCCTGAGCGATGAGTGCCAGCACCGTGCCCGACATCGACGTGGTTGGTGCTGTCTGCTGCTCGACCTTTGAAATCAGCACCCCGTCGATGGCGGTGCTCATGTCCGGCCGGGCGTGACGGGTCAGCAACGCCCGCAGCTCATCGAGGTCCACGGCCCGATTGAAGCACACGACTGATCCTCGCCACAACGAGAGGATCAGGCAAGGACTGAGGAGCATCTCTCTAACGATTCTGCTGGTGGCGGTGCTTCCATTGGAGTGTCAGTTTCCCCGGCAACGCAGCGCCGCTCGACGATCAGGAGTCTCCAGTGATGACCGTCCACCACGGGTTCCAGGCCACCATGACCGCCCAGCCGGGTAAGGCTGACGAGCTGATCGCGCTGTTGCTCGATGCGCCGTCCCTGCCCCACGACGACTGCCTCGTCTTCCTGGTGTCCCGCTCGGCGTCGGACCCCGACGTCGTCCACGTCATCGAAGGCTGGACCAGCGCCGAGGCGCACAGCGCGTTCTTCGGCGGCGAGCAGGCGCAGGCCCTGGTCGCGAAGCTTCAAGCGCTGCTGGCCGGCGACTCGGCGTACACCGACGCGGTGCCGGTTGGCGGCAAGGCGACGTTCTGAACCGGCGACCGCACCCCGACCCGATTTCAGCGAAAGGACCTCCCATGAACTCCCCCCGACCGGGCATCGACCCCGAGTTGCTCGTACCCCTGGCCGAACTGCCCTCCATGCCGCCCCTCGGCCCCGAGGTGATCGAACAGTTGCGCCACTTCCCACAACCGTCGATCGAGACCCACCTCGAAGGCCGGGCGGTCGAGCGGCGCGAGGTCACCGTTCCCGCCGGTGACGGAACCCCGATCCCGCTGTCCATCTTCAGCCCCACCGATCGTGTCGCCGGTGCGCCCTGCGTCTACTGGATCCACGGCGGCGGGATGATGTGGGGCGACCGCTTCTCGAACATCGACGTCCCCCTGGAATGGCTCGACCGGTTCGGCGCCGTCGTGATCTCCGTGGATTACCGACTGGCCCCGGAAGCGACCGGTACGACCCTGGTCGACGACTGCTACCAGGGCCTGCTCTGGGTGGCCGAGAACGCCGCGGGCCTCGGCATCGACCCCGCCCGCATCGTCGTAGCCGGTGCCAGCGCCGGAGGTGGTCTGGCGGCAGGAGTCACGCTCATGGCTCGCGACCTAGGCACCCCGGTCATCGCCGCCCAGTTGCTGTCCTGCCCCATGCTCGACCACCGCAACGACACCACCTCCAGCCTTCAGTACAGCGGGCTGGACGGCGTGTGGACCCGGGAGATGAACGAGTTCGGATGGCGCACCGTCCTCGGCGAGCACACCGGCGAGAGCGTCTCCGCGTACGTCTCACCCGCGCTGGCGGACGACCTGTCTGGCCTGCCGACGACCTACATCGACGCCGGGACCGCCGAGGTGTTCCGCGACGAGGACGTCGCCTACGCGACCCGGATCTGGGCCGCCGGTGGTCAGGCGGAATTACACCTGTGGGCCGGCGGCTTCCACGGATTCTCGGCGCTGTTCCCGCAGATCCGCGTCTCGGACGCCGCACGGCGCACCCAGGCCGACTGGCTCGCCCGAGTCCTGGACCCCAGCCCCAAGCCCCAGGACTGAACCGGACCCACGGCCGGCAGCGACCAGGCGTCGCGCCGGCCGTGGGCTCAGAGCCGCCAGCGCAGCGGCTCGGACGGCAGGTAGCGGCACGTGCTGCCGGTCGACACGGCTTCGCGCAGATGGCTGGCGAGGGCCGGGTGCCGCTCGTCGAGCTTGCGCAGCGTGTCCCGGATCCGTGCGGTCACCGTCTTGCGGGCCCGCTCAGCCTCGTCGCCCAGACGGCGGCTCCGGCCGGCCAGCCCAGCAGCGGCACGTAGCTCGTCGAGCAGCGCACTTCGCTCGGCATCCAGTGTGGACACCTTTCGGTCGTCGTCGCGCGCGGCGGCCCGGTCGATCTCCTCGTCGAGGCGTGCCAGGTGCCGCCGGTAGCGGGCCTTCGCCTCGTCGTCGAGGACCGGATCAGCGCCCATCCGGCGGGCGGCGACCAGCTCCGGGCCGGCGGCCGGGTCGAGCAACTCCACCGCCGGCACGTCGCTGCCCGGCCGGCCCAACAGCAGGTGCAGGTCGTGCAGACCCTTGGCGTCGGGCAGGTGTACGACGGCACCGGCGTAGGCGAGCTGCCAGACCGGCCCGTCGCGGCGGAATTCGTACTCCTGGACCAGCACACCGACCGGCGCGGCCTGGCCTGACGCGACGGGCTGGCCCTGACCCGGCCTGACAACCTGGCTCGACCCTGCGGCCTGGGTTCGTCCGGTGACCTGGCCCGGCGCGACGGCCTGCTCCGGCGCGGCGGCGTCGGTGGGCGTCAGGGCAGCCAGCCGGTCGCGCACCTGCGTCATGCCGAGGGCGGTGGCGTCCCGGACGGTGGAGGCGCGCAACGCGGCCACCGTGGCGGCGTCGCCCGGCTGGTCACGACCGGCCAGGGCGGCGATCAGCCCGCCGCTGGCGATGAGCGCCCAGGGCCGGGAGCCCATCCGGTCGGCGGAGTCGCGGGCTGCCGTGAAACCGGCGATGGCGTCATCCCAGCGCTCCTGCGCCGCGTCGACCACCGCCAGCCAGTGGTCGACCGGGCCGCTGATGTCGCAGCCGAACAGCCCGACCATCCACTCCCCACGGTGCGGAATCAGCGCGGCCCGTGCGTCGTCGCAGCGCTGCGGGTCGCGGGACGCCGCAGCGGCCTGCGCGCGCAGCCGCAGCCAGAGCGGCGACACCGGGCGGGGGTAACGGATGCCCGCGGCCTCGATGCCGGCGGTCAGCCGAATTGCTGCTTCGTCGTCACCGCGCTCCGCCGCGGTGGTCGCCAGCAGCAGGTCCCGGTAGGGGTAGTCGGTCGGCGCCAGCTCGCCCAGCAGCGCGTTGGCCTCGTCGAACCGGCCCTGCAGCAGCAGGCGTGACCAGCGCACGTGATGGCCCATGAACGCGAACTCGGCGTGGCCCGGGTCGGCGAGGTCGGTGAGGACGATGAAACGCTCATCGGCCTCCGCGAAGTCACCGCGAAACGCCGCGATGATCCCACCGTCCACGGCTGCCGCCATCCGGGGTCGGGCCAGGTCGTCCAGCTGGCCGGCGGTGACGAAGGCGGTGAACTCCTCGGCGAAGCGGGGGTCGCCCAGCTCCAGCAGCGCCACCCAGCGCAGCGAGGTGGCCCACAGCTCGGTCTCCCGATCGCCGGTGCGGCGAGCCACGTCCCGGATTTCGGCGGTCAGCGCCGCCCGCGCACCGGCGGTGCCCAGCCCCCAGGTGGTGTCGTGGCGGGCCCACAGGCTGAAGGTGAGCGTCTCGTCGTCCCGGCCCCGGCGGGCGATCGTCTCGGTGGCGGTGATCAGGTCGGCGATCAACGTGCCGACCAACGCGGTGTCGTCCGGCTCGCCGATCAGCCGCCGGTACGCCTCCCGCACCAGCTCCGCCGCTTGGTGCGAGCGCCCGATCTCCACCTGTCGAGCGCGGTGGACCGTGAGAGCAACGCGTGCCAGCAGGACCGGGTCGTCGAGCGTGCGAGCCAGTGTGGCGGCCTCGGCAAAGAGCTTCCCGGCCTCCTCCCGGCCGGCGTGGTGGTAGCGCACCTGACCGAACTCGACCAGGGTCCGGACCCGTTGTGCCCGGTCTTCGACAACCTCCAGCGCCCTGCCGAAGTGCACTGCCGCCTCGTCGATGGCGAGCCGGGAGAACGCATCCCGCCCTGCGGCGACCAGCAGCTCGGTGACCCGGGCCCGGTCGAGCGCGGGGCCGGCCAGGTAGGCGTGGCGGGCCAGGTCAGCCGGGATCAGCCGGTCGGTAAGGTCCGTCGGCGGGTCGACCGCCCGGACCACCGCCGCGTGCCGGGCCCGCCGATCCTCCTCGGTGAGCCCGTCGTAGAGCGTCTCCCGAACCAGGTCGTGCGCGAAGGCGAACCGGCCCCCGCCCCGGGCGACCACCAGCCGGGCGGTGATCGCCCGGTCGAGCAGCCGGTCCACCTGCGCCGGCGGGGCCGCCGAGCTGGCCGCCAGGACCTGACGGTGAAACTGGCGGCCCAGCACGGCGGCGACGGTGAGCGCCTCGACCACCGCCGCCGGCAACTGGGCCAGCCGACGGCGCACCGCCTCCCGTACGCCGGGTGGGATCGTCCCGGCCGCACCGTCGGCGCGCCACAGCCGTGCGGTCTGCTCGACGAAGAAGGGGTTGCCGCCGGTACGCCCGTGCACCCTGTCCACCAGGTCGGCGTCCGGCTCGCGCCCGGCGGTGCGGGCCATCAGCGCGGCCACCTCGTCCCGGGACAGGCCGGTGAGGGTGATCGTGGTCGCCTTCGTGACCAGCGGCATCAGCAGCGGACGCAGCGGATGGTCGCCTGACTCGACCTCAGCGTCGCGGTAGGTGCCGATCAGCAGCAGTCGTTCGAACCAGGTGTGCTGGGCGGCGAAGCTCAGCAGCCGTAGTGAGGCCGGGTCGGCCCAGTGCAGGTCGTCGAGGACGACCACGACCGGCCGCTCCTGGGAGACGGTGACCAGCGCGGCGGTCACCGCGTCGTACAGGGCGAACGCGTCGCGGTCGGCGATGCCTCCGCCCGTGTCGAGGCCGGCCCAGTTGGCGGCGAGACCGGCCTGCTCGCTGGGGGCGCCGACCTCGCCGAGCAGGGCCGCGAGAGCCGGCTCCGCGGCGTGCCGCGCCACCGCCCAGTCGTCAGCGGAGCGTCGCAGGCCGCGCAGCACCTGCAGCCACGGCCAGTAGCCGGGGGCGCTGTCGGAATCCCAGCAGGCGGCGCCGAGCACCAGTGCCCCGCGCTGCCGGGCCTCCCGCGCGGCTGCCGTGACCAGCGTCGTCTTGCCGATGCCCGGCTCACCGGTGACCAGGACGAGACCGCCGTAGCTGGTGGCGGATCGGTCCAGCTCAGCGCGCAGCAGACCCGCGGGATGATCCCGCCCGATGATGGCGTCGCCGAGCCGCGCGTCCATGGTTTCCAGACGGTACTGGAACCGTCCGACACAGGTCGGCTGCTTTTCGGGTCGGCTGCGGCTGCTCCCGGCACCACCGCCGCGGCGGTACTGGTGTCCTCCAGGCCCTTTGGAGCTGATGTCGTTAACGATTCACGTCTCCGGCAACCCTCATCACTCCTTAACCTTCCCTGTCAGGCTAGGATAGGGAGTGATGAGGGAAGACATGTATTCGGTAGAGCAGGTCGCCGAGCGGCTCGACCTGCACGTCCGGACGGTGCGCGGCTACATCCGCTCCGGCCGGCTAAAGGCGGTGCGGATCGGCAAGCAGTACCGGATCACCGCCGGCGATCTCGACGCGTTCACCGGGCAGACCCGAGCCGTCACCACGACTGCCGGGCCAGCGGAAGTGTCGAGCATCGTGCAGATCGACGGCGTCGACCGGGCCGCCGCCGACCGGCTCGGCACGCTCATGCTCGCCAGCGCCAACACCGGCCATGACCAGGCCCACCGATTGCGGGTGCAGACGGTGCACGACGAGGAACGCCACCGCATGAAGATCATCATCCTGGGCGACCCCGCCGCCACCGCCGAGCTGCTGCACCTGCTCGACGCCGTCCTCAACGCCGACAACGGCCTGCTCAACTGGGAGGTCCACGATGCCTGACGAGATCCAGGAACGCGCCGGGGTGCAGGTGCTGGTCTGCGACCCGGCCGGCCCCACGGTCGCCACCGAGCAGGACGCGCTGGACCTGATCGGGGCGGCGTTCCTCGGCGCCCAGGTGGTGGCCATGCCGGCCAACCGGCTCGACGAACGCTTCTTCGCACTGGGCACCCGCTTCGCGGGCGACGTGATGCAGAAGTTCGTCAACTACCGGCTGCGGCTGGCCGTCGTCGGCGACATCTCGGCACAGCTTGCGGAGAGTTCCGCCCTACGCGCCCTGGTGTACGAGTCGAACCAGGCCGGGCACATCTGGTTCGTCCCCGACCTCGACGCGCTCGACGCTCGCCTCCACGCTGCGTCGTAGCCGCCTCACCGGTCGTGGACGACCCCCATCTCCACCGCGTCCGGTTCGATCCCCCTGGCCTGCGCCTGCCCGGCTGCCCACCGTAGATACGCAAGCCACTCCTCGGATGACCAGGCGTTTCGGCGGCTGACACCGACCTCGGCGGGGAGGTGGCTGGCCACGACGCGGTCGAGGATCAAGGGCTGCACACCGCCCACGCCTCGTCGGTAGCCGACGAAGTAGAGAACCTTCGTGAACAGGCCCGGCCCCAACCACGGCAGCCGCGCGTGGTCGGGGTCGGACAAGCGGCGGTACGCCGTTCGCAGCGCGTCCTCATCCGACGTCTCTTCCAGCGCGTACGCCAGGCGTTTGCCGTCCGGATCGGCGGCGAGCGACTTGGCGGCGCGCCACGGGCCGTACCCGATGGGTCCGTAACCCCAGACCAGCACGGCGGTCAGCAGTTGCCGGGCGCTCGCGGAGCCGGCCCGGTACGCGTCGGCGACCGCGAAGACGTCGCGCCGCCAGATTTCGCCGCTCGTCGGAAGGTTGTCGGGCCACGCGTCTAGCGGCAGCCCGGCCCGCCACCGGTCGATGTTCACGATGACCGGGGCCTGCTCCCCCGGTAACACCACACCCTCGGTCGCCTGCATGTCGTCTCCCTCGGATCGCGCCCTCTGTCCGGACGCTACGACCGACGCACCCGTGCCCACCGCCCGCTGACGCCATATCGCGGTATCGATAGGAACGTGCCTACTCAGGGACGTCCGCCAACTGCTCGACGCCGGCACACTCACCCTCGTCAACCCCGTCCGATACGACGGCAGTCTCACCGCAGCTCATGACTAGCTGTTGCGGGCCACGAGGTTGACGACACTCGCCCAGGCCGAATCCGGTTGCGTCATGACCGGTGGTTTTGAGTAGTGTTTGCGCCATGTCGAGCCCTGAGGCATCCACGGTGGGGGCTTTCGGTCACGCCGTCAGCCCCCTGAACCGCTGAGTTTTCAGCCCGCTTCCCAGCAGTTCTGCTGCCTGGGACATCTGCGCGCACCCTTGGGGCGCTGGCCGCGGTGACGAGACGTTTCCTCGTTCTCTCTCACCTCGGAGTTTTGGATGCCTCTGCCGCTCTATCTGCTTGCCGTGGCGGTCTTCGCCATGGGTACGTCGGAGTTCATGCTCGCCGGCCTGGTGCCGGGCATCGCCACAAGTCTCGATGTGTCGGTCGGGGCCGCCGGGCTTTTGACCTCGGCGTTCGCTGTCGGGATGGTCGTCGGCGCGCCGCTGATGGCGGCGCTTGCGCGTCGGTGGCCGGCCCGAACCAGCCTGCTGGGCTTCGTGCTGGTTTTCGCCGTGGCCCACGTCGTGGGCGCCCTCACGACGAGTTTCGCGGTTTTGCTTGTCACCCGGGTGATCGCAGCCCTGGCCAACGCGGGTTTCCTGGCTGTGGCTCTGAGCAGGGCGACCACGCTCGTCGCAACTGATCAGAAAGGGCGCGCGCTGGCGGTGCTGCTCTCGGGTACGACGGCGGCCACCATCGCCGGAGTGCCCTGCGGCGCGGTGCTCGGCACGCTGCTTGGCTGGCGGGCAACCTTCTGGGCGATCGCACTACTCTGCCTTCCCGCTGCCTACGGCGTCGTGAAGAGCATCCCGGCCCGTGCCGGAACGACCCCTCAGGGCACTCCGGCTCACTCGTCGCTTCGGAGCGAAATCGCCCAGCTCGGAATGCCCAGGCTGGTCCTGGTCATGCTGCTCGGCGCCCTGGTCAACGCTGCCACCTTCGCCACGTTCACCTTCCTGGCGCCGATCGTGACTGACACCGCCGGCCTGGGCGAGCTGTGGGTCTCGGTCGTGCTGGTGCTCTTTGGTCTCGGGTCCTTTACCGGCGTCACCCTCGCGGGACGGCTGTCCGATCAGCGTCCCGGCATCGTGATCGCAGTCGGTGGCCCGCTGCTACTGCTTGGCTGGGTGGCGTTGGCGACCCTGGCTGCCCAGCCGGTGGTGCTTCTGCTCCTCGTGTTCGTGCAGGGCGTGCTTTCCTTCGCGTTGGGCAGCACCTTGATCGCCAGGGTGCTCTATGAGGCGGCGGGCGCCCCCACCATGGGAGGGTCGTATGCGACCGCAGCGCTCAACATAGGTGCTGCTGGCGGCCCCGCCGTCGCAGCAGCGACCCTCGGGGCCAATGCTGGTGACCTCGGCCCGGTGTGGGTGAGCGGCCTCCTCGTTGCGATCGCACTGCTCATCGCCCTGCCATTCCTGCGAGTCATCGCACCCCACGTCGGCCAGGCGGTCCGATGACCCACGCGAATGCTCGCGGAAACCCGGCCCAGATATTGACACCTGCCTATCGTTGTCGACGAGATCGCCCTAGCATTCGCACCATGCGTGCTCGCCGCGTCACCGCCACCATCGCCCTCGCCGCGCTGGCGAGCCTGCTCACCGTCAACGCCGCCCGTGCCGACGACGGCCCGGCTATCAGCACCCCCGGCAGCCCAACGGTGGTGGCCAACGAACCACACCAGCTCACCCTCAGTTGGGCACCCTCCACCTGGATCGGCGATCCGGCCGCGGAGCAGCCGATCAACTACGAGGTGCAGGTGCCGCTGGGCCCGAACACGTACCGCTGGCTCGGCACCACGCTCGACACCACGATCACGCTGACCGACCTCGCACCCGGCACGACGTACCGGATCGCGGTTGCCGCCCGCGCGCTCGGCGGCTACTCCGACAGCTCGCCCGCCACCACCGTTCGCACCGCCAGCGGCCGCGCGACGGTCAGCTACCTCAATCTCGACTGGGCCCCGACGAACAACCAGATCCAGCACGTCCTCCGGGTCACCAACACCGGCACCGGATCGCTCGACCTGAGCACGGTGCGGGTGCGCTACCACCTGCGCTTCGAGGGCGGCAACACCTCGCTGGTGCCGAACTGCGACTGGGCCGCGCTGGGCTGCGACCGGATCCGGCAAACCGTGCAGTTCTTCATCCCGCCGGGCGGGCCACCCGGGTTGACGACGCCAGCGCCGCCGGGCTACCCGATCCCGGGCACCGCGGCCCCCGGCTGGGTTGAGTTGACCTTTACTGACGGGGTGCTCGAACCTGGCGCGTCGACCGGGCCGATCCAGCTACGGCATCACCGGCACAGCTGGAGTGACATCGACGAGCGCGACGACCCGAGCTGGCTCGCCGCCACCGGGCAGTGGACCGAGAACGGGCGGATCACGCTGGACGTCGACGGGGTACGCGAGTTCGGCGACACGTAAGCCTGCAGAGCTTTTGCGGGTCAGTGGAAGATCCCATCGGATCTTCAACGTCCAGTAGACGCTGCCGTTCCGACAGGTTGGCACGGGTTGGATCAGGCCACATCCAACTCGCCAAGGAAATGCCATACAGGTCGTGGCGATGTGTATAGAGTTTCCCTGTGGGGTCGGACGAAGGATCAGAAGTCTGGCGCGTCCCCCTTGGCACCCTTCCTGTCACCTTTAGCTACTCCGAGGCCCTCGGCGCGGGCCTCTCCGAGTGGCAGCTGTACCGGCTGAGGGATCAAGGGCTGATCGTGTCTGTAGGCCGTGGTCTCTACCGGAGGCACAGCGCCGCCTTGGTCGATATTGACCTCATAGAACTCGCCCGACGCGCCCCCTCAGGCACGCTGTGCCTGACCACCGCGCTAGCTCGTCACGGCCTTACTGACGAAATCCCCGCCCGCATCGATGTCGCCCTACCCCGTGGGCGGCATCGGCCGGCTACAACCGCACCCGTCTCGTGGCACTGGTTTGACCCGAAGACCTACGGAATCGGGCGCACGGAACTGCCGGTTGATCCGGAGACCTCAATCGGGCTCTACGGCCCGGAGCGCAGCATCATCGACGCGATCCGGCTGCGACACCACGAGGGGTCAGACCTGGCGTATGCGGCACTACGGCGTTGGTTGAGACGGCCCGAGGCATCACCATCAAAGCTGTTAATGATCGCTCGGGAGTTCCCCAGGGCAGAGCGACCGCTCCGAGAGGCACTGGAGATCCTGCTGTGACCGCACGTCCGACCCGTTCCACAGTTGGCGGCCGCGCCTACCTCGACCTTCAGAACCTGGCCCGCCGCACTGGGCGGCCCACAGACGAGCTACATCAGGTCTATGCCCTGGAGGGCTTCCTTGCCCGGCTGAGCAGCTGACCTCTACCGGCGGGACAGTCGCGCGCCGGGCGCGTTGATGCTTGTGAGTCAACACGATGACTCACAAGCATCAACCACTTCGGGGAATCTGCCGTTCGACCCCTGGTTGCTCAGCCGCTGCCGGCCAACCGCACCCAGCAAGTCACGCATCCAGGATGTCCGGCTCGGCTGCCACGAGCGTGGGGCGTTCGCGACCGGGCTCATGCCGGTTCCTGGTCTGTTGGGTCTGCCAGGTGCGGAGGGCCTTCTTGATGCGGTGGTTCTCGGCTTCGGCGAGGTCGAGTTGGCGGCCCTGTTCGTGCAGCTCGTGGGCGAGGCGGTGGAGCAGCTCATTGACGAAATCGGGCTGATAGCCGCGGCGGCCGAGCCGGGTGCGAGGCAGGTCCAGTGCGGCGACCCGGTCGGGGGTGAGCGGCCCGGTCAGGGTGTGTCGACTGCGGTAGACAGCCATCAGCGGCTGAAGCCAATAGGCAGGTGGAGGCGCGCGGCGGGGATGCCGAGAGCGCGCAGCCGTGGCCGCGCGTCGGCCAGCATCGCGGGTGGGCCGCAGAGGTAGATCTCCTGGCCGGGCTGGTGGTGGTCGAGGGCGATGGTCAGGGCGTCGCCCTGCTCGGCTGGCTCGGCGCAGAGGTCATCGGAGAACGCCGGCACCACGGTCAGCCAGTCGTGGGCGCATTGCAGCTTGTCGAGGGTGATCGGGTCGTACAGGTCGGTGAACGTGCGGGCGCCGACGACCAGCGTCACCCGCCGACCATCCGGTGCGGCGGCGACCTGTTCGACGAGGGCGCGCAGCGGCGCCAGGCCGGTGCCACCAGCGACGAGCAGCAGATCACCGGTACGCAGGCTCAGGCCGGTGTTGCCGGGTGGGCCGAGCCAGAGCAGCTCGCCGGGGCGTACGTCATGGACCAGGCGGTGGGAGACGGTGCCGGCGGGTACGGCGCGGACGTGCAGTTCGACGGTGCCGTCGGCGCGTGGGGCGTTGGCCGGGGATAGCCAGCGCCAGTGCCCCGGCAGGCGTGGTGTGCAGACCGGGACCGCCTGGCCTGGCTGGAAGGGCAGCCGCCGCCAGGGACGTACCGTCAGAATGGCGATGCCGGGCGACGGCCGTTCGTGGCCGATCACCTGGACGTGCCACCAGGCCGGGCCGTCGCCGACCCGGGCGACGGCACGACGGACGGCGTGCGTGGCGCGGCACACGGCGCGCTCCCCGGCGATGGTGAGCGACCGTGTCCACAGTGGGTGGGCGTGGCGGGCCACGGTGGCGAGCAGCGCGTCGCCGATGGTGGTGGCGTGCGGGAGCAGGTCAAAGTGACGGTACGCGCGGCCGAGCACCATCAGCAGCGCCGCCCGACTCGCCGCGTCGTCACCGCCGACCACGAGGCGACCCAACGCGGTGAAGAACAGTGGCGCGTCGCGGTGTGGGAGCAGCCCGGGTCGACGGTCTTCGAGAGTGCACCAGAAGTCGCCGGCGGCCCGGTCGTCGACCAACGCCCACGCGGCAGCCAGGTTCACGCGGGCACCTCGAACGCCCGCCGCGCCCGGGCAATGTGGCCGTCCGGCAGCTCGGCTGCCCACAGCACCCCCACCAGGTAGTCGACGATCCTCCGGTGCTGCGCCTCCGACAACCCCAGGCCGCGCCAGCCGTCCGCCGCCGCCGGCTCGCCGTCGAGCGCGTTCGCCAGGCACGCCGTGAGATGCGCGGAAAGCCGGCCCAGGTCAACCCCGATGAGGTACGGCGACAGCTCCGCGTCCGCCACCACCAGCCGCAGCCAACGGGCGACCACCTCGCTCGGCGTCATGCCGGTGCGCCCTGCGTGAGCTGTGCTTCGCTGAAGCCTGCCGCCTCGATGGTGGCCCGACCCCAGCGGGCGAGCCGGCACGGGTACGGGACGCGTTCGCTGCGGCACAGCTCGCCCTGCGGCCAGCGTTCGGGAACGTGGATGGTGACCGCCCGCAGCGCGGTACACAGGTCCTCATCGGTGACGGGCGTGAGGACCGGGAAGTCGTCGATCAGGGTGGGCATGCCGGCTCCGAGACGTTGACGGATGGAGTGGCGCCGGGGCGGGCGGGTGCGGAGCTGCACCGTTCGGGTCGGCACAGCTCCGGAGCCAGCACCCGCCCCGGGCCATGCGTCGACGGTGGCGGTTGACCGGGTACGACGGCATGTCACGGTGATCGTCGGCAGCATGCGCGTTGTGTATGCGCTCGACTACACGCCGCCCGAGTCCGGCAGACTGCGGGCATGATGGAATGTCCGGTCCTGTATCTGGTGGTCTGCGCCGCGGGTCCGGCGGAACACATTCACGAGCTGGTCGACCTGCTGATCGCCGACGGATGGCGGGTGTGCCTGATCGTCAGCCCCACCGCCGCGCCGTGGCTCGACCGGGAGGCGTTGCAAGACAAGACCGGCTATCTCGTACGCGTCGAGTGGCGAATGCCCGGCGACCCTGAGCCTCACCCACCAGCTGATGTGGTGCTGGCCGCGCCGGTCACGTTCAACACGATCGCGAAGTGGGCGCTGGGCATCAACAACACCCTGGCGCTCGGCGTTCTCAACGAGTCGCTGGGCGCGGGCCTACCGATCGTTGCCTTTCCGCACGTCAAGGCGGAGTTGGCCGCGCATCCGGCTTACGCCGGTCACCTGGCGGTGCTGCGCGCTGCCGGTGTTGTCGTCGCCGAGGGCAAGGCGTTGGACTCGGCGCACGGGCCGGAGCGGTGGGCCGTGGTCATCGAGGCGCTGCGGATGGTTCGCCCATCCTGAGCAACTGCCGTCTGTTCCCTTGTTTGGCAGTCATTGAAGATATGCGTGGTGCGTATACCAGCTCTCCACGCACCGTGTTCAATGGATAGGCTCGATGAGGCGAGACGGATGGAGCCGCCGGTGACACACGCAAACTGCCCTCGGTGCGGCGGACGACTGGCCCGGGACAACGACAGCGGACGGTGTACGCCCTGCCAGGCCGCCGAACGGGATCGGCTGAGTACGCCGCCGGTGGTTCCGGCGAGCTTTTGGGACCACGAGCCGGTCCGGCGAGGGTTGGCGGAGCGGCATTTGGGGCGGGTGATCAGGGCCTACCGATGCCATCCGTACCACGGACGAGTCGCATTGCCCCAGACCGTGGTGGCGGACTGGCTGGGGATCACGCAGGCGCAGTTGAGTCGGGTGGAGAACGGGCCGCCGCTGGTGCACCTGGACCGGCTGGCACATTGGGCACAGCTTCTCGGGATACCCGCTTCATGCCTCTGGTTCGGTCTTCCTGATCAGCCTTACCGAGCCGACAACTGCGCATCGGACGACACAGCAATCAATCCCCATGCCCACGACCAGACGACTGAGCAGGGCGAACTGCCGGCCATGGCGGTTACCGTGGAGGGGGCATCAACCGGAGGGGGTGGCGCTACGGACCGGCGACGCTTCAATGCAATGGCCGCGCTCGCGGGACTCGCCGCGGCCGGTCACCCATACCTGCTCACGGGCCCTGCCGAGGTGCCCAGGAACATTGGCATGGACCAGGTACGACTGGCCAGTTCGCTGGTTCAAGATTTCCGGCGAGCCGATGCGGCAGCCGGTGCCGACCAGCTCTGCGACGTTGCCGTCCAAGCGCACGCCAGGCTTTCAACTTGGGCGGCGAGGGCGAACTACAGCCGACAAGTCGGCGATGCCCTCCAAAGCGCCCTGGCTGACCTCGGCATCCAGGCCGCGTGGCTCGCTACCGATGCTGAGCGCAGGCCCGAAGCCAGGCCCTACCTTAACGAGGCCATTACTCGTGCCCGCATCGCCGACGACCCTCGTATGGAAGTACAGGCGCTGACACAGCTATCTATGCTGCTCCGCGAAAGTCAGCCCGGCGAGTCGCTGCACTGCGCCGAGGCCGCGCTACGCGTCTCCGCCAGATGGGCGACACCTCGCCTCACCACGCTGTTACATCTCCGGAGGGCGCATACCTACGCCGTGCTCACGGATGCGAGTGGGTTCAGCCGGGAGATGACCAAGGCTCGCCGCGAGTTGGAGCGCGGCCCGCACGAGGATGATCCGGGGTTTGTGGACTTCGTGAACGAGCAAGAAGTGAACGGCATCCAGGGGCTTTCCTACCTCGCGCTGAACAGGCCCGACCGTGCGGCTCAGTCGTTCCGCGCAATCATTGCCAATCCGTCGCCGGGCCATCGACGCAACCAGGTCTACTACACCGTGCACCTCTCTCAAGCGGCGTATCAGCAGGGCGACGTCAACGACGCAGCGCGCATCGCGCTGGACGTCCTGCCCGCGGTGAGCCAGATGAACTCGGGGCGGATTAGCCGGCACCTTGCGCAGGTGCGCTCGAACCTGGCGGTGCCACGGCAGGCGACCGCGGCGACGCGCCAGTTCGTCGACGCCTACGACCAGGCGGTAAGTGGGTGATCGAAGGCTTGCAACTCCGCCATCACAGCGCCGACGAGGCTGAGGTGCTCCTCAATCAGCTCGTAGACCTCTACCTGAAGGTCTACACGGGCCGGGGCGAGTTCTACAACGAGGACTGTTTCCGGCGTCAGCTCGACCTGCACATGCAGCGGGCTGGGTGGGAGCTGGTCACTGCAACGGTAGACGGGGCCTTGGTCGGGTACATCTATGGGTTTCCGCTACCTCCGCAGACGCGTTGGTGGGACGGCATCCACGAGCCGGTGCCGCCCGGGTTCACCGAGGAGGACGGGAAGCGCACCTTCGCGCTCAGCGAGTTGCTGGTGCACTCCGGCTGGCGCCGTCAGGGCATCGCGAGGGCGCTGCATGATGACCTGATGGGCAGCCGGGCAGAGCCCCGAACGACGCTCTTGGCCCGTCCTGACAATTTCGCCGCACAGACCGCGTACCGCTCCTGGGGCTGGAGCAAGATCACCAAGCTCCAGCCGAACTGGGAAAATGCATCAGTCTTCGATGTCTTGGTTCGCAACGCCGCAGGGACCCACACTCATTAAAGTGGCTAACCGGGGTGGTCCAGGAAAGATGCGAGGCGCACGGAAAAAGATTCAGCAATAGATCCGCTGCTGCCATTAACGCTATGCGTTCCCCAAATTCACCTGACAGGTCTCTCAAGTATCGAGGCTAGCGTCCGCCAAGTGCAGCAACCAGGATCACCCCGGCCGCAACGCGCGGATGATTCTGTCCGAGATCCGACACTGAGAACGCCAATGAATACGAACAAGGCAGGACGTAAGGTTCCGTCGGTATCGAGTACAACCGTACAGCGGGTATCGGAATGCTCGATTGCTGGTTATGGTGTCCGGACCGCAGTCGTCGCGACCTTAGGAATGGCGTGGGGATTCTCAAGGAGATGCAGCGGGCGCAGGCTCGCCAGGAGCGCGCCCAAAGGCAGGCTCAAGCCGCCGCATACCGGCACCATCAACACCTTCACCGCGAGGCAGATCGCGCCAGGAAGGCCGCAGAGCGTGCGTCTGCCGCGGATGACCGAGAACGCAAGCGGCTCTACGCGGAGGCGCGCAATGCCGAGGTCGCGGCAAACAACTCAGACCTGCAGGCGCGCATAGACGAGCTCGATGAACTACTGCTGGCCACGCTTAACGTGGACGATCACATTGATTTCCGACGACTTCGCAAATCGGTTAAGCATCCGCCCTTCCAGCCGGGACCTCTCGGCACTCCCCTGCCACCACCGGATTGGCGACGCTTCGAACCGCTTGCTCCGTCGGGCATTGGAAAGCTATTCGGGGGCCAGGCCAAATATCAGCAGCATCTCGCTCAGGCGCAACATGCCTTCGGGCAGGCTCAGGCGCAGCACGCAGCCGCAGAGGCCGATCGGCACCGCCGGCTGGCTATCGCTTACCAGGGATACCAACAGGACTGTGCGAAAATCGAAGCCGAGATTAAGGCGCACAACGCTGAGGTAGATCGCTTCGCGGCCGCAGTGGCTGCCGGAGATCCCGCCGCGGTGGTGGATTACTTCGGGATGGTGCTCGGCAACTCGGTCTACCCCGACGACTTCCCCCAGCACTACCGCTTGGCATACGTGCCCGAATCCCGGCAACTCGTGGTGGAATACCACCTACCGACGTTGGACGTGATTCCAGCTGTGCGGGAATACCGTTACGTCAAAGTGCGCGATGAGATCAGCACTGTGGCGCGCCCAGCGAAGGAAGTCAAGGAACGTTACGCAAGCACCGTGAGCCAAGTGACTCTGCGGACCATCCACGAACTCTTCGAGTCCGACCGCGCAGGACTGGTAGACACGATCGTCTTTAACGGCATCGTCGACACGACCGACCCGCGCACTGGCACTGCTGTTCAGCCCTGCCTCGTGACACTCCGTACGACCCGGCAAGTGTTCACCGCCCTGACTCTACGCAGCGTCGAGCCAGCCGCATGTCTGCAACACCTTAACGCCTCGGTGTCAAAGCGTCCCGAGGCCCTTGCGCCAGTTCGACCGGTGCTTGAGTTCGACATGGTAGACAAGCGATTCATCGATGAGGTTGACGTGCTGGCTGACCTCGACCAGCGACCAAACCTTCTAAGGCTGACGCCGAGCGAGTTCGAGAGCCTTATTCAAAACCTATTCACCAAGATGGGCCTCGACACTAAACAAACGCGCGCGTCACGGGACGGCGGCGTGGATTGCGTGGCCTTCGATCCTCGACCCATTTTTGGCGGCAAGGTCGTCATTCAGGCGAAACGCTACCGCAACACCGTCGACGTTTCTTCTGTCCGCGACCTTTATGGGACCCTACAGAACGAAGGCGCGTCTAAGGGGATCTTGGTGACAACAAGCGGATACGGGCCTGCCTCATACGAGTTCGCCTCCGGCAAGCCACTAGAGCTGATCGACGGCTCGAACCTGCTCTACCTACTCGCCGAGCACGCGGAAGTAAAGGCCCGAATCGATCCAACTGACCTGGACTGATCGATGCCCGGGCCAGCCGGTCAGCCGAGCCAAACCAGGATCTTGCACTTCACTCACATCGAGAACTTGCCGGCCATCCTCGCCGTAGGCCGGCTCTTCGCCGACAGCATGGTGGGTACCAGGTTGGCCACAAACGTGGGTGCCCCCGATATCAAAGCCAGCCGCCGCCGACGAGCCGTCCCATGCCCTCCAGGTGGAGCGGTCGCTGACTACGTGCCCTTCTACTTCGCTCCGCGTTCACCCATGATGTTTCGTATCGCCCGGGAGCATCAGGACGGAACGCAGGGTTGCTACCCAGACGGAGACGATCCACTTGTCTACCTCGTAAGCTCGCTCGAGAAGGTGCATCACGCCCAGTTGAGCTGGGTCGCGAGCGACGGCAACTGCGCCGCAACCTTGACAAGTTTCTCAGGAGTTCTGGACGACCTTGCTGAACTCGTCGACTGGGCGTTGATGGGCGAGCGGATCTGGAGGAACCTGCCGGAAGACCCCGACCGCGTCCGGCGTCGAATGGCCGAGCTGCTGGTCCACCGTGAGTTCCCTCTCGATCTACTGGCGGGCTACGTCGTACGGACGCCGGCGCGACAGGAACAGCTGAGGCAGGTCTTACGGGATGCTGGCATCATCGACGCGTACGTTGATGTCAGACCGAACTGGTACTACGGGTTCCGACGGGGGGAGGCACGCGAATGATCGTCATTGCTCACGGCAACCTGCTGACCGCTGACGTCGAGGCCCTGGTCAACACCGTCAACACCGTGGGTGTGATGGGCAAGGGGATAGCTCTGCAGTTCAAGCGTGCCTACCCGGCGAACTACGCCGCCTACCGGGCAGCCTGCGCTGCCAAAGAGGTCAAATTGGGCGAAATGTTCCTGTTTGATTCGGCTCTCCTAGGTCCAAGACGCTACGTGATCAACTTCCCCACGAAAGGTCACTGGCGCACCAGTTCGAAACTGACGGATATCAAGGACGGCCTCAACGACCTTGTTCGCGTCGTCCGTGACCATCGGATCTCCTCGCTGGCCGTGCCCGCGCTGGGATGCGGTAACGGAGGGCTGGACTGGGAGGAGATCCGGCCACTGATAGAGCGGAGCTTCGCTGACCTACCAGAGGTTCGGGTTCTAATGTTTCCGCCGGAAGGTGCTCCCAACCCCGCGGACATGCCAGTGGCAACGACCAAGCCTCCGCTGACTCCTGGCCGCGCAACCCTCCTCTGCGCCATCGACCGCTACCTCGAACGGGCAGGAGCGCTGGAGCCTCGGGATGGGGTGACCGTGCTGGAGATCCAGAAGATCGCCTACTTCCTTCAGGTTTTGGGGCAGCCGCTCCGACTAAAGTTCAGCCGGGGACGGTATGGACCTTATGCCGATAATCTGAACCAGGTCCTCGACCGACTTGAAGGGCATTACCTGACCGGCTTCGGCGACCGCAGCGCCCGGGTCGAAGACTTCCAGCCAATCCGCCTGACAGCCGGAACGACGGAGGCCGTGTCGGCATGGTTGGAACCGCACGGCTCGCCAACAAGGCCTTCGCTAGAGCGGCTAGCCAGCTTGGTTGAGGGCTTCGAGGCGCCATACAGCCTCGAATTGCTGGCCACCGTGCACTACGCCGCCGAACTGACCCCTCCGACCAACGAACTCGGTGAGTTAATCGAGCGAGTCCAGGCTTGGAGTGGTCGCAAGGCGAGGTTGTTCACCCCAGCACACATTCAGATGGCGTACGAACGCCTGCAGTCAGCAGGATTGCTTCCCGTGCTGGCCAGTGCCTAAATCAATCGTGCCGCGGGTCTACTCCCGGCGCCGTAGCTGATTAGCTGTCAGGATGACGGATCTTGAGCGGGGTATCTACGAGCACCTAATCACCCGTGAGCTGGCCGACCGCCTCCAGCACGTCGACCCCGCCCTGGTCCAACACCACAAACTCGACCCCGCCGACGCCCACCACACCCTCGCCCGCCACATCGCCGCGCTGGCCGCCCGCGCCCTCCAGTCCCTGCCCAACAGCGACGACAAGCTCCACCACCAGGTCGACCTGGCGAACCAAATCGCCGAAGCCATCGCCACGCTGAGCCCAAAGGCGGCGACCCAACAGGACCAGGTAACAGACGCCAAGCACCTGCTTCACGCCATCGCCGCCCCACCAACCCCTCCCGCGTTACCAGCCTTCCCGCAGCGCCCCACCACTCCGCTCTCCACCGGCGCGCTCCTGGTCAACGGCCGCCATCAGCCCCGCATCGGCCACGAGGTCAACCACGAGATGGCGTCAGCCGAGAGCGTCGACCTGCTGTGCGCGTTCATCAAGTGGTACGGCCTGCGCATCGTCGAGCCAGCCATCCGCGAGCTGATCGCCAGGGGCGGCAAGGTCCGCGTCATCACCACCACCTACCTCGGCGCAACCGATCAACGGGCACTCGACCGGCTCGCCGAACTGGGCGCCGAGATCAAGGTGTCGTACGAAACCAGGACCACCCGGCTGCACGCCAAGGCATGGCTGTTCCGCCGGTCCAACGGCACCACCACCGCGTACGTCGGCTCGTCGAACCTGTCGAAGACCGCGCTGGTGGACGGCGTGGAGTGGAACGTCCGCATCTCGAACATGGAGCAGCCGCACGTCATCGACACCTTCACCGCCACGTTCGAGGACTACTGGAACGATCCGGCGTTCGAGACGTACGACAAGGCCAGGGACGCCGAGCGGCTGCGGCACGCGTTGAGTGGTGAGCGCCGCGACGAGGCCCCGACCCAGATTTCGAACCTGGACGTGCGCCCGTACCCGTACCAGGCGGAAATTCTCGCCGACCTGGACGCCGAGCGGCTGGTGCACGGGCGTTGGCGCAACCTCGTGGTGATGGCCACCGGCACCGGCAAGACCGTCGTCGCTGCCCTCGACTACCGCCGGCTACACAAGGCGGGACGAGCAGACTCGCTGCTCTTCGTCGCTCATCAGGAGCAGATCCTGCGGCAGAGCCTCTCGACGTTCCGGCAGGTTATGGGGGACGGCAGTTTCGGCGAGACGCTGGTCGCGGGCGAGAAGCCGAACGGCTGGAAGCACGTCTTCGCCTCCATCCAGTCGCTGCACCGCCGGGAGGTCGACCCCGAGGCGTACGACATGGTGATCGTCGACGAGTTCCACCATGCGGAGGCACCCACGTACGCCCGGCTGTTGGAGCGGCTGCGTCCCCGCGTACTCCTGGGGCTGACGGCGACCCCTGACCGGGCCGACGGCGGCGACGTGCGCCGGTGGTTCGACGGCCGCGCGGCCGTTGAGCTGCACCTGTGGGAGGCGTTGGAGCGGCAGTTGCTGGCGCCGTTCCAGTATTTCGGGCTGCATGACGACGTGGACCTGTCGCACGTCACCTGGAAGCGCGGCCAGGGCTACGACCCGACACAGCTGAACACCATCTACACCGGCAATGATGCTCGGGCGCTGTTGGTACTGCGCGCGGTCCGCGACAAGGTGGACGTCAGGCGCATGCGGGCACTTGGGTTCTGCGTGAGCATCGGGCACGCCGAGTTTATGGCCGCCTGGTTCACGAAGCACGGTGTCGAGGCAGCGGCGGTGACCTCGCGGGCCGGCACCGATCGGGCCGGAATGCTGCGGGACTTCAAGGCCGGCAAGCTTCGGGTGCTCTTCACCGTGGACCTGTTCAACGAGGGCGTTGACCTGCCCATGGTCGACACGATCCTGATGCTGCGGCCCACCGAGAGCGCCACGATCTTCCTGCAACAGCTCGGCCGTGGGCTGCGCCTCGACGACGACAAGCCCTGCCTCACCGTGCTCGACTTCATCGGCGGACAGCACGCCAACTTCCGCTTCGACCTGCGCTGGCGGGCGCTAACCGGCGTGAGCCGGCGGGCGATCACCGAGGCGGTTCGTGACGACTTCCCGAGCCTGCCCAGTGGCTGCCATGTCGAGCTGGACCGGGTGGCGAAGGAGGTGGTGCTCCGCAACCTGGAAAAGGCGATGCCGACGTCGAAGCCCGGCCTGATCGCGGAGCTGCGGCAGCTCGGTGACGTCAGCCTGGCGACGTTCCTCCGGGAGACCGGCCTGGAGATCGAGGACGTGTACCGGTCGGCCAGCATCGGCGGCTGGGCTGGGCTGCGCCGGCTCGCCGGCATCGAGACATCCGCGCCCGGCCCGGACGACCGGGAGCTGGGCCGGGCCATCGGTCGCATGCTGCACACCGACGACGTCGACCGGCTGGAGCTGCTGACTCGGGTTGCGGCCGGACCGCCTGCGCCAGGTCAGCAGGTGTACGCAGGCAACGGCCGACTGCTGGACATGCTGCACTTCAGCCTCTGGGGGCCGAACGCACCCCTAGCCACGCGCGGCGAGCGGCTGGCACGACTGTGGAAGGAGCCGGCGCGCTGCACCGAGTTGCGGCAGGTCGCCGAGGTACTGCGGGATCGCATCCACCGGGTCACACCAACCGCCGGCCCGGGTGCGGTGCCGCTGCGGGTGCACGCTCGATACAGCCGCAACGAGGCGTGCGCCGCCTTCGGAATGCCCAACCCGGGCTCACTCCGCGAGGGGGTGAAGTGGCTGCCCGACGCCCAAGCGGACCTCTTCTTCGTCACCCTGGTCAAGTCGGAGGCGCACTACTCCCCCACCACCATGTACGCCGACCGGGCCATCACCGACACGTTGTTCCAGTGGGAGTCGCAGAGCACCACCTCGGCCACGTCGGCGACCGGGCAGCGCTACACGTCGGGCGGCTCGACCGTGCACCTCTTCGTTCGGGAAACCCGGATCGCCGACCGCGACCTGGGTGCACCGCCGTACCTCTACGCCGGCACCACGACCTACGAGTCGCACACCGGCGACCGGCCCATGCGAGTCCTGTGGAAGCTCCACCACGCCCTACCCGCCGACGTGTACGCCACCGCTCGGACGATCGCCGCCTAGCCTTCTCCGGCCCAGCCCGGTCCGGCTGGCCGGGGTCAGGCAGCGTCCGTGTGTGCGGCGAAGCTAGTTAAGAGGCTCCAGGCACCACGGCTCCTGCCCCGTGGCGAACGAACGCAGGCCGTACGTCACACCCCGCCACTAGCGTGACGAATATGGAACAGCGAATCAGCTTGGTCACCCTCGGCGTGGCGGACGTGGCGCGGGCGAAAGCCTTCTACGAGCAGCTCGGCTGGCACGGCCAGGAGGTCGAGGAGACGGTCTTCTTCCAGGCCGGCGGCCTGGCCCTCGTCCTCTGGGGCCGGGACAAACTGGCCGACGACGCCGGCATCGACGATCCGGGCACCCGCGGCTTCGGTGGGATCACCCTGGCCCAGAACGTCCGCTCGCGAGCGGAGGTCGACGAGGTGATCGCCACAGCTACCAAGGCCGGTGCCGAGGTGACCAAGCCGGCGAGGGAGACGTTCTACGGCGGTTACGCCGGCTATTTCGCCGACCCGGACGGCCACATCTGGGAGATCGCCTGGAACCCCGGCTTCACTCTCGGTCCGGACGGCACCCTGACGGTCCCCGACTTCAGCGCCACGGAATAAGGCGAACAGGCCCCCGGGCAGAAGCGACTCATCCAGAAACGGGCGCTGGAGACGGGCAGAGCAGCGGATCCAGCAACGGAAGCTGTAGGGGGTCAAGGCAGAGCCTCAGCAGTGCGGGATCAGACGAAGGCGTCGGCGAGGCCGTCGCGGTGGGCGGCGTCGAAGGGGCGGCCGTGGGCGAGCCCGTGATGGGGACCGGGCCAGGTGTCGGAGCCGAACTGGCCGATGAGGTCGGGGGGACGGACGGCGTAGCAATCGGCACCGGGGCCGCGACCGGCGGTGCCACAACAGCCGAGGCATTCGGGCGGGACGCCGAGGCCGCTGGCCGAACGGGTGCGGCGGTGCTCGATCCGCCGTTCGGCAGGTCCGGCGTCGGGCGTCCGACCGATCCGGGCCCGACCTTGGGTGCCACCGGCCCGACGGGACGGACCGGAGCAAGGATCTCCCCGGCCCTCAGAACGTCCATGGCGACGATCTCCGCCCGCTGCACAGGAGCGGTCTGCTCCGACCCCAGTGCGTGAGGACCCAGAGCGCCGGGACCTATCGTCGCGAACACGACCGTCGCGACGGCGGCAGCACCGAGCGCTCGGCGGTCGGGGCGTACCGCCGCCAGCGGAGCCTCCTCCGGCCCCACCAACGGCAGCGGTGTGGGCCGAGCATCCTGATGAGCGGCCAGCAGCGCGTCGGCCTGCGCCGTAACGGCAGCGCGATCCCCGGCAGCCGCAGCGACGGCGAGCGCCAGATAGAAGCGGAAGTTCACCACGGCACTGGCCGGGACGAGCAGCCCCGCGAGTCGACTGTGGTCCGGCAGCAGGGTGACCGGCACGTCGGGGTGGTGGGCAGCGCCGACCAGGTCCGCGTACGTCCACTCGCGCCGACGCTCGCTCCCGGCGAACGCCACCCGCCGGCTGGTCACGACAGCCATGCCGATGTCGACGATCCGCAGGCCCGCCGGCATGGCTTCACCCGAAACCTCAGCGAAGTCGCACGGGCCAGTCGTTGGCAGCCCGGGGACGTGCCGCGCCTCGGCCTCGACCAGTTCGGCGCTGGGGACGACGCGGAAGACGAGTTCGTCGTCGTCGAGGTCCACGGGCAGGCCGGTGCGTGGCTGCGTACACCCGAGGAAGCCGGCGGCTTCGATGCGGAGCCGGACCAAATGGTCGTTGCGGCGCAGCCAGGCGTCGATGGCGTCGCGGTACGCGCGCTGCCGCCGCTCGTTCTCGCGCTCGGCCCAGGCGGTCCGCCAGGGGGAGCGTGCCAGTGAGGTCACGGTCACACGTGGTACAACCGCTCACGTACGTGACAGGGAACGCTCCAAGGATCGATGCATCCCTTTGTTCCCGAAAGGAGAGATTTGACGGACGCCCAGGCTGTGGCCGCGTCGGGGCGTGCCCTTCGGACTCGATATCGGCTGGACTAAATATAGAGCTGCATGGAAGGCTGTGCTCCGTCATTGATCAACTACGGGGAGCGGAGCCGCATGGCCGACCACAGACGTACTCGATATTTCAGCAGGTCACTCCGCGCGACGGCACTGGCCGTCGCGCTCGTCCTGCCGGTCACCCTGATCAGCGCGCCGCCTGCCCAGGCCGCGGTCACCCAGGCGGTGACCGAGGCCCAACTTCCGGCCTGCGCCGACCCGTCCGTGCCGGAGGACATCAACCACGCCTCCATCCGGCTCGAAGGACCGACAGCCGGGTCTGAGGTCGCGGTCGACGCTAACGGCAAGATCGCGATCAGCGGCTACCTGCACAAGCAGGCCACGATGGTGGACGTCTCGATCGAGAAGACGACCTCGTCCAGCTTCACCTTCGGTCCGCCGCCGCCCGGCGTCACGAACTGGTCCGCCTCCTGGACCACCAGCATGCGCCCGCCGCACCTGGGCCCGGTTCAGGTCTGCTCCCGCGCACAGCGTGAACCCGGCCGGTACGCGAAGATCCTGCGCGGCATCACCGTGGTGGACCTGATCCCGCCGAGCAACGTTCCGAGCCTGACGGTCGGCACGATCACGGCGACCAGCGCCAAGGTGACCTGGGGCGCGGCCACCGACAACTACGGCCTCGCCGGATACGAGGTCAAGGTCGACGGCGGCACGGCGCACCGGACCACCGTCGGCACCCGCTCGTACTCGATCACGGACCTACAGCCGTCCAGCAACCACACGGTCTCCGTGGTCGCCATCGACCTGGCCGGCAACCGGTCCACGACGGCCGCCACGACGTCCTTCACGACGGACGCGTTGCCGCCGCCGCCGGACGTCGACGCCGGTCTGACCCTGGACCCGGACGAGGGCGGCGCCACGGCCAGCTGGCACCCGGACCCCGCCAAGGAGGCGAGCTACCGCGCCTACCTGGACGGCGAGATCTACGACCAGTTCTCCGTGGAGCAGCTCTGCGTGGACGGCAACGGCAACGCGGCCAACCCGTGCACGGTCGACAGCGTCATCACGTTCCCCATCGAGCCGCTTGAGGAATACACCCCGTACGCGTTCCGGGTCGAGGCGCTGCGCGCCGACGGCACGGTGGCGCGGGAGCTCGCCGGTGACTTCACCACGATGATCCATGTGGACGAGGTGTCGCCGGCGACCACGCAGACGACCGCCAGCGAAACGTCGCAGTGCGCGGGCGCCGGTGGCGACTTCTACATCGCGGCCAGCGCACGCTCCACGGTGCCGGTGCCCGCCGGCAGCACGGAGGTCTTCCTCGGCTGCTACCGGGCGTCGAACAGCAGTTGCCTCGACGCCTTCCTGCCGCCGTCCGGCGAGAAACTGCTCGACTGCGCGGACAACATCACCGACATGCTCTTCGCGGTGGCCCCGTCCGGCCGCGGTCCGGTGATCTCCTCGGTGGACGCACCGCAGGCTCGCCTGCTGGTGCCGAGCCCGGTGGCGCCGATCGCCTGGTGTGCCAGCGGAGCATGCGCGACGTTGCTGGCTCCCATCGCGGAGACGGTGGAGGTCGTCGCGATCGCTCCGGCCGCGGCCGCCGGCATCTCGTGGATCGTCGTTGGCGCCGCCGGCATCGGCATCGGTCTCGTGCTGGGCGTCCTGCTCGCCATCCTGTTCCCCAGCACGATCGGCGTGAACGGCCTCATCGAGTACCCGATCGAGCACGACGTCGACTTCGACACGTTCGACAACTGGGGCCTGGACGAGGGTGAGTGGTACAACAGCCTGAAGGTCTACGCCGAGGTCATCAAGACCACGAAGCTGGTGGCCGACCAGCGGGATCTCGACTTCGCGTGGGACTCCAGCGAGGATTCGCGACTCAAGCGGATCATCGACGCGGCGTGCACGGCCCAACGCGGCACCCAGGGCAAGGCCGGGTGTGACGACAACGTCATCGTCTACGTCCCCGGCGCCAAGAACTACCGGGGCGACGACATGACCGAGACCGGCAAGCACATCGTGGCCGCGATGGGTGACGGCGGGTTCCCGCAGCCGCCGACCCGGGCGGTGTGGTTCTACCCGGCGCGCAGCGTGAACGGTCAGGCCGCGACGTCCAGGGGCTATTCGCGCGGTTGGTTCAACACCGCGCAGTTCCAACCGAACGCATGCGACGTGCGGGTGCCCGGGCAGACCTGCGACGAGTTCCCGTTCTGGGCGACGGACCAGGCGGTCAACCTGACCGGCCAGGTCGCCGACCTCAAGCTGGTGCCGACGACGGAGTCGCTGCCGCAGGCCAGAGACATCAGCTCGTTCTACGGCAAGTGCAAGGTGACCAACGAAACCAAGTTCGTCGTGTTGCCGGTGAAGCCGTGGGTCGAGGCCGGCGGCCCGAGCTTCGCCTTCAAGGTCAGCGGGGGCGGGGCTAGCCTCTGCATGACCCCCAAGGCCCCGTAGCCGAGGAGCTTCCTGATGCTCGATGACATGCGCGTGCTGCGCGACGCGGTGCGGGAGTACCGCGTCGTGGCGACGGCTGCCGGCCTCGACTGGCCCGACCAGGGCGAGTCGCCGGCCGGGCAGCCGCCGGACGTGGTCCACCGGATCTTCGGGGTGGATCACGTCGCGGAGCAGCTGACCTGGTTGCAGTCGCAACGATGGCCCGACCGGCAGTTGCTGCCCAACGTCGGATGGCGGATGCCATGGCCGGAGGGCGGGGACGCGCTGGACTATCTGGGGCTGTCGATCGGCACGCCGTTCCCCTGGCGGCAGCAAATGCCCCTGTTCCACTTCGATGCCGTCCTCTACACGTTCGTCCTCGCGGGCGAGCACGAGGGTGAGATCTGGCGCTACGAGATCTCGCCCGACGCCTGGGATTCGGTTCGTGCCGCCACCAGCCTGGCCACGCTGTTCGACCAGTGGACCAGGGGAATCGCCGCCGGTGTGGTCGTCTACGACGCGGACAGCAAGTGGCTTCTGGTCGACGACGTGGGCTCCGCTCCTGGACTCGACCCGTTGGCCTTCCCGGTGGCCCCGATCGAGGAGACGCTGCTGCGAGCACGGCAGCGCGAGTGCGGGGTGAACATGGCCATCGTCGAAGACGGCTTCGAACATATCGAGGAGTTGTCCGAAGCCATCGACGCCGCCAAGGCGTCGCTCGGCGCGTAGCCCGGGTGCCGGCGGCTGCTGCGGTGACAACCGCAACAGCCGCCGGCCACGCCGGGTGCTGTTCAGCGAGCAGTGCCCCGACTACGGGCGCAGTGAGGTGAAAAACTGCCTCAGCTCACCGGCGAGCAGATCCGGCTCCTCCAACGGCATGAAGTGCCCGCCTCGGCCCGGTTCGCTCCAGTGCCGGATGTCGGTGCAGGCCCGCTCGGCGATCGAGCGGGGGAAGTTGGCCTGCGAGGGTTCGGTGCTCACCGTGAACGCGGCGGGCACGGTGATCATGGGCCGTGGGGTGTTGTGGTCGAAGTCGACATACTGCCGGAACGACGAGCCGATCGTCTCGGTCGCCCAGTACAGCGTGATGATCGTGAGCAGGGTGTCCCGGTCGATGCTGTTCGCCAGGTCCCCGTGGTTGTCGCTCCAGTCCCGGTACTTGTCGACGATCCAGGCCGCCAACCCGGCCGGTGAGTCGGCGAGCGCCGCCGCGAGGGTGTCCGGGCGGGTGCCCATGATGGCGCTGTAGCCGCCGTCGGTCTCGTCGTACGCGGCTTCGGCGTCCAGGTAGGCCTGCTCGGCCGGGGACAGGGGTCCGTCGTCGAAGCTGGCCGGGAACGGTGGATGGATCATGTGGATGCCGGCCACCTGCTCCGGGTACAGGGCACCGAGCCAGCCGGTGACCACCCCGCCGACGTCGCCGCCGAAGGCGCCATAGCGCTCGTATCCGAGCACGTCGGTCATCAGCTCGTGCAGCGTCCGAGCGAGGACCGCCCGGGTCACCGGCTCGTCCGGGACTTCCGAGAAGCCGAAGCCGGGCAGCGAGGGCACCACCACGTCGAACGCGCCGCCCGGCCGATCGGGGTCGGTCAACCGGTCGACCAGCGGCAGCATCTCGACGAAGCTGCTGGGCCAGCCGTGGCTGAGGATCAACGGCAACGGCGCGGGCGCGCCCGCCGGGCGCGCGGCCCGGACATGCAGGAAGTGCAGCTTCCGGCCACCAACGAGGGCCAGATGCTGGGGGTACGCGTTGAGCTGCGCCTCACGGGCACGCCAGTCGAACCCGTCGTGCCAGTAGGACACCAGGTCGCGCAGGTAGTCCGGGTCGACGCCGCCCTGCCACGGCTGGTCGCCGCTACGGGTGGTGAAGCGGGTACGGGCCAGTCGGGCCCGCAGGTCGTCGAGGACCGCATCGGGTACGTCGATGCGGAAGGAAGAGTGGGACATTGGTCCTCCGATAAGGAGGGCGCTCCCCGACGCGAGAGGTCAGCTGAGGGGGACGGCCGAGAGGAGCGCCCAGGAATGACGTTGGGTGGTCACCGGGCTCACCTCCTCTCAATGGCTGACGAAGATCACCTTACACGGGACCGCGCCGCCACCGGCATGAAGTGGCGGCGCGGGCGTAGTCGGATCAGGCCGGCGGCGCGTCCTCCGGCACTTCGAAGACCTTGCGGACATCCACCTCGACGTCGCCGATCGTGTCGGCGAAAACCTCGGTGAACCGCCGTCCCCACTCCACCGCCTCCTCCTGGGAGCGCACGTCCAGCAGGGCGAACCCGGCGATCAGTTCCTTGGTCTCGGCGAACGGCCCGTCGGTGACGGTGGTCTTCCCACCGGTCACGGTGATCCGGGTGGCGCCCTTGGAGGTCTCGCACAGCCCTTCCGCGGCGAGCAACACCCCGGCTTGCGCCACCTCCTTCATGAAGCCCTCCATCCGGGCGATGAACTCGGGGCTCGGGTTGAACGCCTCGGGGCGGGTCTCGTCGAGCTTGTGCATCAGCATGAAACGCATCGGTGTGGTCCTCTCGTGATCGGTGAGCAGCGGTCAGCGGGTGAGCGGTCGAGTGCAGAGCGCCGTGAGCCAGCCGAACGTGGGGACGCAGGCAAGCGCCATCCGCACGCTGAGGGTGTCCTGGTCGGGCCAGGCCAGGATCGCAACGACGGCCAGCGCGCAGCCGAGGGAGAACGTCGCCCAACCGCGCTGCCCGGCACGCCACCACGTACGGGCGAAGACCAGGCAGGCGATGGGCAGCGAGCCGAACGCCAGCCCAGCGCCGACGCCGTGACCGACGGCGTGCCAGCTCAGCGTGTCCGGGGTGCCCTCCGGCGCACCGGCCGGCCAGCCCATGCTGGGATCGGAGATCAGCACCCCGGCAATGACCAGGCCGAGGCCGTGCACGGCGATCAGCGCGGGCCCCCACGTGCCGCCCGGCTCGCCGCCGAGCGCCCGGCGCAGCCCGACCGCGCCGGCCACAGCGAGCAGCCCGGTCAGCACGAAGTTGGCGATCTGGATCCAGCCCAGGTCGCCTAGCGCCAGCAGGCTGAGCGGCTGCCGGCTCAGATCGAACCCGTCCCGGGTGAGAATCTGGGCCGCCGCCACCACCCCGAACAGCGGGCCGGCGAGGACCCCGCCGGCCAACAGCGCCCTGGTCGTCGTACGCCGAGAGTCGACGCCCGCCACCCCGGACCCTGCGCTCATCGCGTTCGTCGTCGTCATGTCGATCTCCTCGTCTCTGCCGGCCGGCCGCCGGTCCCACCTGCCGGTGCGAGCCGGCTGTGCACTGACGCGTCGAGCGGCACGCGCGGGATACGACATGACGATGGGAGCTTTTTCAGCGGGTCGGCGCGACGCCTCGGGCGCAGTCGGCGGCCCGGGCGAGCAGCAGCGCGCGCTCGCGTTCGTTGCCGGTGAGCTGGGCTGCCCGGTCGAACTCGGCCCGGGCCTCGTCGTAGCGGCCCAGCTTTCCCAACAGGTCCCCGAGCACGCTGGGCAGCAGGTGGTAGCCGGCCAGTGCCGGCTCGTCGGCCAACGCCCGGGCCAGGTCCAGGCCCGCGGCCGGGCCGTCGGCGAAGGAGACCGCGACGGCCCGGTTCAGCTCCACGACCGGCGACGGCACGACCCGGGCCAGCTCCGCGTAGCCGGCCGCGATCCGCGCCCAGTCCGTCTCGTGCGGGGTACGCGCCCGCGCGTGACAGGACGCGATCTCCGCCTGGAGGGTGTACGGCCCGGGTGGGACGTCGGCGGCTCGGGCCCGGTCGAGCGCCGCCAGGCCCCGGCGGATCAGCATCTGGTCCCACCGTCCGCGGTCCTGTTCCATGAGCAGGATCGGCTCGCCGGTGGGGTCGACCCGGGCGGCGGTGCGGGAGGCCTGGATCTCGAGCAGCGCGGCGAGCCCGTGCACCTCCGGTTCGTCGGGCATCAGCCCCTGGAGGACGCGGGCCAGGCGCAGCGCGTCCGCGCAGAGGGCCGGACGCATCCAGTCATCGCCGGCGGTCGCTGAGTAGCCCTCGTTGAAGATCAGATAGATCACCTCCAGCACGGAGGCGAGCCGTTCGCCGCGCTCCTCGACGCCGGGCACCTCGAACGGCACCTTCGCCTCGGCCAGTGTCTTCTTGGCCCGGGTGATCCGCTGCGCGACGGTCGTCTCGGGCACCAGGAACGCCCGGGCGATCTCCTCGGTCTTGAGCCCGCCGAGCATCCGCAGGGTCAGCGCCGCCCGTGCCTGCGGCGACAACACCGGGTGGCAGGCGGTGAAGACGAGGCGCAGCAGATCGTCCTCGATCTTCTCCTCGAAGGCGGCGTCGAAGTCGGGGGTGAACTGGTCGTCGCCGAGGTCGCGCCCGAGGTCGGCGACCCGGCGTTCCAGCAGGCTGCGGCGGCGCAGCGCGTCGATCGCCCGCCGCTTGCCGACCGTGGTCAGCCACGCGCCCGGGTTGGCCGGTACCCCGTCGCGCGGCCACTGTTCGAGGGCGGCCACCAGCGCATCCTGCGCCAACTCCTCGGCCCAGCCGACGTCACGCACCAGGCCGGCCAGGGCAGCGATCACCCGTCCGGACTCGATCCGCCAGACCGCCTCGACGGTGCGGTGCACCTGCTCGTCCCCCATGACCGCCCATCACAGCAGGCCGGCGCGGTTGGGACAAGAACGTCAGCCGGCCCCTCGGCGGTGCGGCATCGGGTCCGGCAGCGGGCCTCGGGCCGGAAACCGCGACGGGGTACGCGGCGGGTACGCCTCGCAGTGCTCGGCCCAGTGCTCGGCGGCGGTGGCGAGGGCGTCCGCGGAGACGGTGAGGATCAGTGGGTAGATGGCGGTCGACGGGCGGCGCATCCACGGTGGCAGCGACTCGGCGGTGAACTCCACGGTCAGCTCCAACCGGCGACGGCGGAGCATCCGGGTCCGCAGGGCCAGGTTGGGTTCGCTGAAGCGGACCAGCGCCGGTGGTGAGCTCGGCCCGAGGGCTGCGGTGGCCTGCCCGTGCAGCCAGCCGCCGAGCGCGCGGGCTTCCTCGACCATCAGGCTCGGGTAGTGATGCGACCAGGTTTGACCGTCGGCGGTGCGGGCGTCCACCTCGATGAGCAGCCAGTCGTGCCAGCCGGGCGCGGCTCGGCCCGGGTCGTCGGGCGGGTCGATGCCGGGCTGGTAGCCGACGGGGCGTATCCGCACCCGCGCGCCATCGTCAGACCGGATCTCCACTCGATCATTCTGGCCGACCGAAGCAGACGTTAACCCCCAAACCGGTCACTTCCAGATGGTTCGCCGCACGCCTCGGTGCTCAGCGCAGGCGTTGGACCGGCCGCCGGTCAGGCTGACCGAGCCGTCGCGGCACTGCACGAGGTAACCCCGACCAGCCCAGAACTGCGGCACACAGTCGAACCAGTCGCACACCTCGGTAGCCGGCCGGCGGATCCGCGTACCGCCACAGAAGTCGTACCCCAGGGGGTTTTCCGGGGCGCCACAGCGCGGGTCCCGGGTCGTGCTGGGCGACGGGCGTGGCGACTTCGTCGGCTTCGGCGGGGTGCTCCGCGCGGGCGCCGGGGCCGCCGGGTGAATCAGCGCGGGCACCACGCTGGGGGTGGGCGCCGGAGTGGCGGCGACGGCGACCTCCGGGCCGCCGGTCGGGTCGGACGGATCCGACTCGATCAGCGCCGCCGGCACCAGGAGCGCGATGGCGGCGGCCACCGCGAGGGTCCGCCGACCACCGGGGACGAACGAGGAGAGCCGGGCCTGCCCGGGGGTGGCCACGGCCGGCCGGAACGGCTTGAGCTGCGCATGCTCGGCGATCAGCTCGTCGAGTTGGGCGAGCACCGCGGCGCGCTGTTCGATCGCGTCGGCGAAGGCCAGGGTGAGCTTGAACCGGAAGTCCGACGCCGCCTTGGCGGGCAGCAGCAACCCGGAGGTCCGCCGCCGGTCCAGCACCTGGATCAGGGTGACCGGTGTCGCCGGGTCATGGGCCAGACCGGTCATTCGGCCGTACGCCCAGTCGCGCCGGCCGCGTCCGCCGAGCAGCACCAGCCGACGGCTGGTGATCACGGCCATGCCGGCGTCGGTGACTCGTACGCCGTCCGGGCGGCGCGGGCGCAGCGGCCCGGTCTGCGCGGCGACCGTGAGGTCCGGCGCGGGCAGCACGGTGGTGTGGCGCACCTCGACCAGTTGCGCTGCGGGCAGCGCCCAGAGCACGACCTCGTCGGCGGCCAACTCCAGCGGTAGGCCGGTCCCAGCCGCCGCGGAGCCCTGGAAGTCGGCGGCGAGAGCGCGTAGCCGCCGTAACTCGTCGTCGCGTCGCCGCCATGCCGTATCAGCGCCGCGGTACGTGCTGAGCCGCCGCACGTTCTGCCGGTGCGCCCACCGGTACCGCCATGTGGAACCCGTCGAATCAGTCTTTGCCACGCCGACTCCTTCGCCGCGCAGGCCACCAATCTGGGGGTGTCACCCGGTTTAACAGGTGCGGCGCGGCGCGCGGACACGCCGGAACGGGCAAATTACCCGATCGGCGGAGCAAACCGCACGATAGGCCGATACTGCTGCGTCGATTCATCCGGCCCGGAGTGCCGCCTTCGCGCGTGTCATGCGGGGAGGTCGCTGTCTCGGTAACGTCAGCCGCAGCCGGGTGGCGATGCCGCCGCACCGCCGTTCGAAGGGGGTGAGGGTCGTGCCACAGGACACCCGGCCCGCCGTGGTCATCGGCGTCGACATCGGCACCACCAGCACCAAGGCCGTCGCGTACGACACCAATGGGCGGGAGCTCGGCAGCTACTCGGTCGGCTACCCGCTGGACGACCCGCAGCCCGGGTACGCCGAACAGGACCCGCAACTCATCCTGGAGGCGGTGCTCAAGTCGATCAGCATGGTCGTGGCCGAGCTGATCGAGCCGGTGGCCGGGCTGTCGTTCAGCTCGGCCATGCACAGCGTGATCGGGCTGGACCCGGCCGGCAACCCGCTCACACCGTCGGTGACCTGGGCCGACTCGCGCGCAACCCGACAGGCCGAGCGGTTGCGGGCGGTGCCGTCCGGGCTGGCCCTGCACCGGCGCACCGGCACGCCGATGCACCCGATGTCGCCGCTGCCCAAGCTGCTCTGGTTCGCCGAGCAGGAGCCGAAGCTCTTCGAGAGCGTCGCGCACTGGGTGAGCATCAAGGACTGGGTGCTGCTGCGGCTCTGCGAGGCGCTGGTCACCGACCACTCGATCGCCTCGGCCACCGGCCTGATGGACATCCACACGCTGGAGTGGGACAGCGAGGCGCTGACCATCGCCGGCATCACCGAGGAGCAACTCCCCCAACTGGTCGCCACCACCGCCGTACTGCCCGGCCTCACCCCGCAGGCCGCGGCCGAGACGGGCCTGCCGCAACGCACCCCGGTGGTGGTCGGCGCCGGCGACGGCCCACTGGCGAACCTGGGCCTGGGCGCGGTGCACCCCGGCATGGTGGCCTGCTCGATCGGCACCAGCGGCGCCATGCGCGTCATGGTGGAGCGGCCCGGCGTGGACCCGCTCGGCGGGGTGTTCTGCTACGCGCTGACCGAGCACCGCTGGGTGGTCGGCGGCGCGATCAACAACGGCGGCATCGTCCTCAAGTGGGCCGGTGAGGCGCTCGCTCCGGATCTCGGCGAGCACTCCGAGGAGGAGCTGGTCGCTCTCGCCGCACGCGCGCCGGCTGGCTCGGGCGGGCTCATCATGCTGCCGTACCTGCACAGCGAACGGGCGCCACACTGGAGCGCGCTGCCGCGCGGCGCGTACGTGGGGTTGACAAACGGGCACCGCCGCGAGCATCTGATTCGAGCCGCACTGGAGGGGGTCTGCCAGCAGCTCGCGCTGGTGCTCAGCTCGGTGCGCGCGGCCGGCAACGAGGTCCGCGAGATCCGGGCAGGCGGCGGCTTCGCCCGCAGCGGGCTGTGGCGGCAGATGCTCTCCGACGTGCTCGGCCTGCCGGTGAGCTTCCCGGCCGCGCACGAGGGGTCGAGCTTCGGCGCTGCGCTGCTCGGCATGCAGGCGCTCGGGCTGATCCCCAGCATCGACGTCGCGGCCGACCTCGTGCGGATCGAGGAGACGGTCCGCCCCGACCCGGCCGCCGCCGCCACGTACGCGGCGCTGCTGCCGCTCTTCGCCGAGCTGTACGACGCGCTGGTGCCCACCTTCACCTCGATGCGCCGGTTGGCACCCGGCCTGCCCGCGGAATCCGAGCCATCAGCAGGTCCACCGATGTGACCCTTCGGCCGGCCCACCAAGGACCGACCCCGTCCCGAAGGTCGTGATTCTCGTGCCACCACTCTCCGCCCTGGCCGATCCACTGACCGCCCTCGCCGCACCCGCCGACCCGGTGACCACCGCCGGTGATACCCAGCTCGTCATCGCCGCGCTGCTCGGCATCGCCGCCGTCGTGCTGCTGATCGCCTGGGCGAAGATCCATCCGTTCCTGTCGCTGATCCTCGGCGCGGCGGTGCTCGGCGTGGTCGCCAGCGTCGCACCGGACAAGATGATCACCTCGTTCACCGCCGGGGTGGGCTCCACCGTCGGCGGCGTCGGGTTGCTGATCGCACTCGGCGCGATGATCGGCGGCCTGCTCGCCGAATCCGGCGGCGCCGACGGCATCGTCAACCGGACCGTCGGCCGGTTCTCCGGCCGGGCGCTGCCCTGGGCGATGGCCGGGGTCGCGGCGCTGATCGGGTTGCCGCTCTTCTTCGAGGTCGGCGTGGTGCTGCTGGTGCCGATCGTGCTGCTCGTCTCGATGCGCACCGACGTGCCGCTGATGAAGCTCGGCATCCCGGCGCTGGCCGGTCTGTCGGTGCTGCATGGCCTCGTCCCGCCGCACCCCGGCCCACTGGTGGCGATCTCCTCGCTCAACGCCGACCTGGGCCTGACGCTCGGGCTGGGCCTGCTGGTGGCGATCCCCACGGTGATCATTGCCGGGCCGGTGTTCGGCAACATCATCGCCCGGTACGTGCCGGCGACCGCGCCCGCCGCACTGCTGCCGACCCGCCGTGACGCGGGCCGGACCACGGGCGCGTCGGCGGAACAGCGTGATGTGGACGGTGACCTGCTCACCGACGACGACCTGGTCAACCCCGGGGGCGGGCGGCCGGGCGCCCCGGTGGACGACAGCGGCACGGAGACCGCCCGGCGGACCCCGGCGTTCTGGCCGGCGGTGATCACCGTGCTGCTGCCGGTGGTGCTGATGCTGCTGCGCGCGATCGGCGAGCTGTTCCTGGACGAGGGCACGGCGGGGCGTAAGACGCTGGACATCGTCGGCACACCGATCGTGGCGCTGCTCGCCGGGGTGATCCTGGCGATGTTCACCCTCGGCTATCAGGCCGGGTTCAACCGATCCCAGGTCTCCTCCGTGATCGGTGGTTCGCTGCCACCGATCGCCGGGATCCTGCTGATCGTCGCGGCCGGCGGCGGGTTCAAGCAGGTGCTGGTGGACGCCGGGGTGGGCAACCTGGTCGCCGACGCCGCCAAGGACGCGAACCTCTCCCCGCTGCTGCTGGGCTGGCTGGTCGCGGTCGGCATCCGGGTGGCCACCGGCTCGGCAACCGTCGCCACCATCACCGCGGCGGGCATCGTGGCGCCCCTCGCGGCGAGTCTGGACCGCCCCGAGGTGGCTCTGCTGGCGCTGGCGGTCGGCTGCGGGTCGCTGTTCTTCTCGCACGTCAACGACGCCGGGTTCTGGCTCGTGAAGGAATACTTCGGGCTGACCGTCGGGCAGACCATCAAGAGCTGGTCGTTGATGGAGACGATCATCTCCGTGGTGGGCTTCCTGGGCGTGCTCCTCCTCGACCTGCTGTTGTAGCGACCTCGGCGGGCACGGCCCGGATCAGGCTGCCTCGACGCCGGCGATCACGTAGCGGTGCACGTCGGCGTCGAGGATCGCCGTCGTCTGCACATCATCCGGCCCGGAGCCACGGAACGCCGCCAACTGCTCCGCGGACTCCCAGCGTTCGTAGACGTGGATCCGGCCCGGCTCCAACGGGTCGGCCGCGAGCAGGAAGTCGAGGCAGCCGGCGGCTGCGCGTGCCTGCGCGATGACCGGTGCACAGTCGGCGAGATAGCCGTCGCGCGCATCCGGCTCCACGCGCAGAATGCCGGCGATGATCAACATGGACGCTCCCTCGGGCTGGGGTTCTGCTGATGCGCCTGATGCCGCAGAGGAATAGTTATACTTCTGAGGTATGTCGCTCCCGGGAGCATCGCCGCCCGGACGGGTGACACCAGTCCCGGTGACCCCACCCGCCTCCGACGCTTCATATCGTGCAAACGTGAGAAAAAGCGACAAGACGCGCTCATCTTCCCTGTTGTTCACCCCTGCCCGCGTACCCCTGAAGTGGCTGACGGCGGCGGTCGCGCTCGCCGTGGTCGCGACGACCGGGCCGGCCACCGCGGACGGTCCGGGCCGCGGGCCCGTCGCGGACCCGGGCCAGCAGGCCGAGCCGGGGTACGGGGTGGAGCCGGGAGACGAGGACGGGCAGAGCCACGAGCCCGGTGTGGAGCCGACGCCAGATCGTGCGCCGACCAGCGAGGTGTCCTGGTTGTCGTTCCCCGGCGGGGCGTTCGCCGTGGACTCGCTCGGGCACACCGTGCGCTACCGCGCCTGCGACGGCGACACCGGCCGGGTCGCCGACCCGAACATGCGGGTCGCCGCCGGGGTGGCAAGCGGCGAGGTCATCGTCGGAGGCACCGGTTACCGCTACCGGGTGCCGTTGATCGGGCGGAGCGACGGCACGCTCGAGGTGATCCGACGGCACCGCCAGCCGATCGAGCTGACCGGCGTGGTGGTCACCAGCCCGCAGCCGCCCACCGACCCGATCGCGGGGGCCCAACTGTTCCCGCTCAGCGGGCAGCTCGCCCGGGTCGTCGCCGACGCGAGCCTCAACCCGGCCGGGGTCACCGTCCGCGACCTGTCCGGCCGGTACGGCGACCAGCAGATCGCCGTCAACGGCGCGCTCCGCCCCAAGGCGGCCAGCGTGATCAAACTGTGGATCCTCGTCGAGCTGCTCCGCCGGGTCGACTGTGGACAGGTCTCTCTCGACGACGGCGTGCTGGTCACCCCGGACGACGTGGTCGGCGGCACCGGCCAGCTGCAGTTCGAGACGTTCCCGCAGGTGGTCACCCTGCATCGGCTCTCCCAGTACCTGATCAAGTACAGCGACAACATCGCGGCGAACGTGCTGATCACCTACCTGGGTGGGTTCACCCCGGTCAACGCGCTGATCGACTCGATGAACCAGCGGTCCACCATCCTGGCCCGCCGGATGCTCGACAGCGCGGCCGCGCAGCGCGGCGAGGAGAACTACACCAGCCCCGACGACGTGGTGTCGCTGCTCGGCGCGGTCTGGGACGGCGAGATCCTCACGCCCGCCTCCCGCGACCTGATGATCGGTTTCATGCGGGAGCAGACCCTGAACACCAAGATCCCGGCGGCGCTGCCACCCGGGGTGCCGGTGGCCCACAAGACCGGTGACCTGCCGGACGCCTCCCACGACGTCGGCTACTACCTGATCCCCGGCACCGAGACCGCCGTCGCGTTCCTCACCGCCGGGCCGATGGCCACCGGCGACGAGACGGTCCGCCGGATGGCCCGCACCGTCTACGACTTCCTGGTCACCCCGACCGGCGGGGCGGTCGAGGAGTGAGCCAGCGTCAGGCGCCGGGGATGTTCGCCGGCGGGTCCTCGCCGACCAGGTCAGCCGCCGGCGGGTCGGCCGACACCAGCAACCCGAAATCCGCGTACGTCAGGTCGAGCTGGGCGGTCTGCGACTGCTCACTGGCCAGCTCGATGCGGTAGCGGACCAGCCGCCCCTGCTCGTCGACGGACGCGGTGAACGGCACCGCGCCGGCCCGGTCGCCGAGCACCTTGCCGACGCCGCTGCCCAGCACCTCGCCGCTGTTGCGCAGGTCCAACGTGCCGGCGTACTCCCGCACGCCGGTCTGCCGAACCCCCGCCGGCGAGGCCAGCGTGCTGGCCAGCCGCGTGTTGTCCAGACCCTGCTTCGCGGCCGGCGCGCCCGGCGCGCCCACGTGCCACCAGGTCTTGCCGTCCCACACCGGGACGCGCCGGTCCGGGGCGGTGACCCGCACGTAGACGTCCGGCCCGGTGGTCAACCGCTCGATCTTCACCGCACCGGTGGGCACCTTCAACGAGGTGGTCTCCAGACCACGCTTCGCCTTCGGGTCCCAGAGCAGCACCGTGGCGTCGCCATCCGCGCCGCCGGTGCCCACCGTCAGCTTGTACGGCTGCTCGTCGGCCTTCGCGGCGGCGGCCTTCAGCACACCGACCGGGTCGGTCGAGGCAGACGACGCCTCGGCCGCCTGGCGACCCGCGTCCGGCTCGTCGCCGCTGGCGACCAGGGCCCACGCCCCGGCGCCGACCGCCACGACAAGAACGGCGACAGCGGCGATCAGCTTCGGCTTCTGCACGGTCATCTCCCCGGGGGCGGTGCGGTCCGGCCAGACTAGCCGGACCGCACCGAGTCACGCGCGGCTGATCGCGTTGGCGTGGATCGCCTCGTTCAGGTACGCCGCCAGCCCCGGTGCGATGTTCTCGTAGTGCGCGGTGAACCGCTCGTCGGCCATGTACATGTCGGCCAACCCGGTCTGCATCTCGTACGAGCACTCGTAGAACCAGCGGCTGATGATCTGCCGGTGCTCCTCGGCCAGCTCCATCGCCTCCGGGCCGTCGGCCGGGGCGCCCGAGGCCAGCACCGCGACGATCCGCCGACCCCAGTCCTCGTTCTCCGTCTTGATCCGCAGCCAGTCGTCCTTGCCGTAGCGGGAGGCCCGCCGGTTCGACTCCCGGTACGCGTCGGTGTCGCCCCAGCGCTGCTCCGCCTCGGCCTCGTGCTCCTCCGGGTTGACGTCCCCGAAGACCTCGAACCGCTCCTCGGGGGTGAGTTGGATGTTCAACTTGCTCGCCTCCATCGCGAATTCGATCGCCGTGACCATCTCCTGCAACCGCTTCATCCGTACCGTCAGCAGCTCGTGCTGCCGGCGCAGGTGTGCGGCCGGGTCGGCCGCCGGGTCGTCGATGATCGCGGTGATCTCCTCAAGCGGGAAACCCAGCTCCCGGTAGTACAGGACGAGCTGCAACCGTTGCAGGTCCGCGTCGTCGTAGCGCCGGTAACCGACCGCGGTCCGCCCGCTCGGCGAGAGCAGCCCGATCTCGTCGTAGTGATGCAACGTCCGGACCGTCACGCCGGCGACCTTCGCCACCTGACCCACCGTGTACGCCATGGTTCCCCTCCCTTCCGGAAACCAGGCTCGCGCCTGTCGCTACGTCAGGGTCAAGCCCGATTCTGGCCCACCATGGCGGCGCCGTCCGGCCGCCCGTACAGGTAGCCCTGGCCGCGCGGGCAGCCGATCGCGGCGACCGCGTCGTGCTGACGCTCGGTTTCGACACCCTCGGCGACCACCGCCAGGTCGAACGCGCCGGCCAGCCGGGTGACCATCTCCACCGTGGCGTACGCGCGGTCGTCGGTTCCGAGCCGGGCCACGAACGAACGGTCGATCTTCAGCTCGGTGGCCGGGATGCGGTGCAGGTAACTCAGCGACGAGTACCCGGTGCCGAAGTCGTCGATGGCGATCCTGATGCCCAGCTCCCGGAGCTGATGCAGCCGCTCCAGCACCGCGTCGGTGCCCTCGATCAGCGCCGACTCGGTCAGCTCCAGGGTCAACGCGCGCGGCGCCAGCCCTGCGGCGCTGATGGCCGCGGTGACCGTGGCGATCAGGTCCGGCCGGCGCAGGTGCGCGGCGGCGATGTTCACCGCGACGGTCGCCTCCGGCGCTCGGCCCCGCCAG
Source organism: Micromonospora sp. NPDC005291 (assembly GCF_040607415.1). Classification (NCBI taxonomy): domain Bacteria; kingdom Bacillati; phylum Actinomycetota; class Actinomycetes; order Micromonosporales; family Micromonosporaceae; genus Micromonospora; species Micromonospora sp. NPDC005291. Next base: position 11,902 of record NZ_JBEXGR010000025.1, on the reverse strand, counting down.
GTCGCCGCGGCCCGGCACGCCTCGTGGATCACCCAGCGGTCGATGGGCAGGATCAGGCCCGTCTCCTCGGCCAGCGGCAGGAACCGGGCCGGCGGCAGCATCCCCAGTCGGGGGTGCCGCCAGCGCACCAGCGCCTCGGCGCTGCGGACCGCACCGGTGGCCAGGTCGACGATGGGTTGAAACTCCAGGTGCAGCTGCTCCTCGGCGACCGCGCGGCGCAGATCGGCGATCAGCTCGGCGCGGGAGACCGCCGACTCGCGCAGCGCCGGGGTGCACGTCCGGTACGCGGACTTCCCGGCCGCCTTGGCCGCGTACATGGCGATGTCGGCGTCTCGCAGCAGATCGGTGTGGGAGGCGTGCTGCGGGCCGTACTCGGCGATGCCGATGCTCGCCGACGGGTGCACCCCGACGTCCTCCTCCCCCTCGAAGGGTCGCAGCGCGTCCAGCAGCCGCTCGGCGAGCCGCTCGGGTGACACCGGTCGGTCGCCGTCGACCAGCACCGCGAACTCGTCCCCACCGAGCCGGGCGATGGTGCCGTCGCTGTCCACGGCAGCCCGCATCCGGGCCGCCAGCCCGGTCAGCAGAGTGTCACCGGTGGCGTGCCCGAACCGGTCGTTGACCTGCTTGAACCCGTCCAGGTCGAGCAGCAGCACGGCCACCGGTCGCCCGTCGCGCAGGGCCAGGCGCAGCCGCCGGTTGAACAGCAGCCGGTTGGGCAGCCCGGTGAGCTGGTCGCCGTACGCGAGTCGGCGCAGCCGGGCCACCAACCGCAGGTTCTCGTTGGCGGCCAACCCCTGTCGGATGGCGAGGGCCGCGAGCAACACCATCATGGTCACGAAGATCAGCTGTGGCGTCTGCCCGGTGGGCCGACGGGCCAGAATCACCGCGATGATCGCCCCACCCACCGGCAGGTACGGCAACGCCACCCGCCACCAGGGCGGCAGCGGCGACTCGGCGGTGTCGTCGGTGCCGTCGCAGTCCGGCGGCGGCGGGTTCCGGGTGGCCAGGCCGATCAGCAGATAGCTCAGCGGCCAGCACAGGTCGATCGGGTGACCGGCGGTGTAGTCACCGCGGGCGACCAGCGACACGTAGACGACGTCGGCGACAACCCGCAGGGTGAGGCTCGCCGCGAGCACGCTCATCGGCCGCCACATCGGCCGGACCGGGCCGGAGACCGCGACCAGGATGGTGAGCTGCATCAGGTCGAACATCGGGTAGAGCAGCCCCAGCGTGCGCGCCGGGTCGGCCAACTCGGCGGCGGCGACCCCGCGGTAGACCAGCACCCAACCGATCGGCACCAGGGCCAGCGCGACGATCACCCCGTCCAGCAACGTACGGGCCCGCCCGACCGCGGTCCGTGGCGCGGACGGCGAGCTGAGCAGCGCGGCCGTGCCGGTGAGGATGCCGGCGGTGAAGACCACCCCGACCAGCGGGGTGTGCGGCAGGTCGCCGCCGACGAGCCGCTGCACCGTCCAGATCGCCCGGCCGAGCGCGGCGAGCGCCATCGTGACGGCGAGCAGCCTCCAGAACCGACGCAGCGGTGCCGGGTGTCGACGGGCCACTCCGACGCACGCGACCGTGGCCCAGCCGGCCACGAGCATCCCGCCGAGGTCACTGACCAGCGCGGCGGCGGGCAACGCGGCGACCAGCCAGCACGCCTCCACGAGCACGACGGTGCCCGCGATGATCAGCCCAGCGCGGTTGGGCGGCACGCCGGTCGGCTCGGCAGGGGTGCGCTCCCCCGCAGCCTGCCTCACGTCCTGTCGGGACACGGTCGCTCCGGCTCTTCGTCGTGCGTGCACCCTCGGGAGGACCGGTCCACGGCAAGCCCCAAAAGCCTAGCCAGCGCCCGGGTGCGCCGCCAGAGCCGGACGCCCGCGCCGGTCCAGCCGAGACCGGCCACGCAAGCCACGAGCACCGACAAGCCTCGCCGGCGGGCGTCCCTGTGGACCGGCGGGCGTCCCTGTGGACCGGCGGGCGTCCCTGTGGACCGGCGGGCGTCCCTGTGGACCGGCGGGCGTCCCTGTGGACCGGCGGGCGTCCCTGTAGACCGGCGGGCGTCCCTGTAGACCGGCGGGCGTCCCTGTGGACCGGTACGCGCCCCTGTAGAGCTGCCCCACACACGGGGCGAGCGAACGGCCCTGGGCGAGAGCGCGTCCTCCGGCACTCCAGGCGATGCCGGTGCCCCATCTTTGGGGCAGCTCTACAGGGACCGCGAGTAGTGGTCGACCAGCGCGACCTGCCGAAGGATCACCAGCAGTGCGAGGGCGCAGCCACGCGACGGGTCATCTCAGCGCCCGGTGGAGCGGTTCCAGGGTGAGCGGGGCAGCCTGGTGCCGGCCAGTGGACGCCGGGCCCGACGGTGCTTGCGCCGGCCGGGGGTGCAGGGCGGGCGCGGGGCGCTGTGCACCGGAGGGCCGGCAGACGGTGGTGGCCGGCGGATCAGCCAGCAGAGGAAGCGTTCCATCGACGGGTCAGCCGACCGGGAGTCGCTCGGCGTCGGACTTGGAGATTTCATACTCCGCCCCGCAGAACGTGCACTGCTGCGCGTACCGGGTGCGGATTGGAATGAGGGGAATGAAGAAAAGGGTGAATTTGGTAGATCGGCGGGTGATCATCTGCGCGGCGTGGTTGCCGCAGTGGCGGCAGACCTGCTGCACGACCCCCGAGCGGTCGACCTTGGTACGCAGACCAAAGATGAAGAACATCGCCCACCAATACCCACTCCACCCCGAAAATTCACCCCGCAGGCTGCCGGACGTGCGGCGAGCGCCGGCCCGTGGTGCGGTGGGCCGGCGCTCGCAGGTGTCCGCGACTCAGTTGGCGGGCTCGGGCTCCAGGCCCGGGACCTCGGCCGGGAGCCAGATCGGCTGCCAGTCCGGCACCTCGTGGTAGCGGCGCAGCTCGGACAACCCGGACACCGACCCGCTCCAGGCCGCGTACGGGGGGTTGGTCTCGTCGAAGCCGCTCTGCACGAAGGTCAGCGTGGTGCGGCCGCCGGACTCGGCCAGCTCCCAGCTCGTGACGCCGGTCGGTCCCCAGTCGACGGACATCTTCCGGCCCGGCTCCAGGTCGACGATCTTGGCCGCGTACCCGCTCTCGAAGCCGCCCATGGCGTACCGGCCGCCGACCCACGGCTCGATCCCGATCGGGTAGCCGAACCAGGCGCTGGCCTGCTCGGAGTCGGTCAACGACTCCCACACCTTGTCGGCGGGGGCCGCGATGACCAGCTCGCCGCGCAGGTCGGCGGAGGTGAAGTCGGTGCGCGGCAGGAGTGGCCGACCCTCGAGGTGGGCGTCCAGGTTGGCGATGGCCAGGGCCCAGTACGTCTGGAGCACGCCCCGGATGCTGGAGCCGCTCATCGCCTCGGCGAAGTCGAAGTGGCTCTGCGTCAGCGTCAGCACGGTGCTGTCCGTGCCCTCGGCGGTCAGCTGGAACTCGGTGGTGGTCTCCACCCCGTCGAGCAGCCAGCCGAAGCGCAGCGTGTCGTCGTCGGCGTGCAGCAGCCGCTGGTGCGGGGCGTCACCCTCGGGCGTGAAGCGGCCCCAGAACTCGTACCGCTGGGGCAGCTCGACCTCGGCGTGCTCGGCCAGCCAGAGACGTAGCTCGGCCGGGTCGGTCAGGGCCTCGCGGACGCGGCCGACGGGCGCGGAGAGACGAGCCTGGACCTTCAACGGTTCACTCATGGTCGTTTCCTTTCGGATAGCAGGCGACGGCGAGCTTGAAGGCATCTCCCTCGCTGCCGCCGTAGCGGGTGAACAAATCCTGAAGTGCGGTTTGCAGGTCGTGCAGGAACTGCTGGCGCTGCTCGGCCGGCACCCGGATCTCGCCGGACACCCCGATCGAGGGCAGCTCGGGCGCCGCCCGGTCCAGGGCGGCGACGTCGGCCTGGACCTCCTCCATCAGGTCGAGCAGGTAGCCCAGGCTCAGCTCGTCGCGGGCCCGCCGCAGCCCGATCCGGCCGACGAGCCGGGGGGACAGCCAGTAGGACCGGGCTGCGGCCTGGTAGATGCCCTCGGTGATGCCGCGGACCTTGCGCTCGTTGACCAGCTCGACCAGGCCGGCCGCGACGAGCTGCTTGACGTGGTAGTAGACGCGCTGTGGCGTCTGGTCGAGTCGGGCCGCGACCTCCGTGCAGGTGCGCGGCTCGGCCAGTTGCCGCAGCACCTCGACGCGCTGCGGCTTGAGCAGGACTTCGGCCTGCTCGATCTGCTCCAGGTACAGGACGTCTCTCATGGCAAAATCAGTTTGTACGTACAAAATTTGTTTGTCAATGGCTTCGCGAGAAGCCGCGCCGACTTTTCGACGCGGCTTCAGGCGACGGCGGTCAGGAGACGGTCAGGGCAGCCAGTCCGGCCGCAGCGGGTAGCCGCTCACGCCCTCCGGGCCGTTGTGGGTGGCCAGCACCTGATGCAACTGGATGCCGTTGCGCTCGAACGCCATCCGCGACCCGGCCATGTACAACCCCCACACCCGAGCGGTGCCCGCGCCCACCTCCGAGAGGCAGAAGTCCCAGTGCTCGACGAGGTTGCGGCACCAGGCGGCCAGCGTCAGCGCGTAGTGCTCACGCAGGTTCTCCTCGTGGTGCACCTCCAGACCGGCGTCGTGCACCTCGCTGATCAGCCGGCCCGGACCAGCCAACTCCCCGTCCGGGAAGACATACCGGTCGATGAACGCGCCAGAGCGGTGCGGCGCCCGATTGTCCGCCCGGGTGATGCAGTGGTTGAGCAGCCGCGCGCCCGGCCGCAGCCGGTCGCGCAACGCCCCGAAATAGGCCGGGTAGTTGCGCACCCCGATGTGCTCGGTCAACCCGATCGAGGAGATGGCGTCGAACTGCTCCGCGGGCGCGTCCCGGTAGTCCAGGTGCCGCACCTCGGCCAACTCGGTCAGCCCCTCCCGCTCGATCGCGGCCTGCGCCCACTGGGCCTGCGCCTTCGACAGGGTCACCCCGAGCGCCTTCACGCCGTACTCGCGGGCGGCGTGCCGCACCATGCCACCCCAGCCGCAGCCCACATCCAGCAGCCGCATCCCCTTCTTGAGCGCCAACTTGCCGGCGACCAGGTCGTACTTCGCCGCCTGGGCCTGCTCCAGCGTGTCGTCCGGGGACCGGTAGACCGCGCAGGTGTACGTCATCGACGGGCCCAGCACCTTCTCGTAGAAGGCGTTGGAAACGTCGTAGTGGTGCGAGATCGCCGTGCTGTCGCGGCCCCGCGAGTGCCGCAGCCCGTTCATCACCCGCTTCCACCGCGGCTGCGCCTCCTGCGGTGGTGCGGGCGGCGGCATCAGCCGCTCCCAGCCCAGCCCACGGGCCAGCGCCAGCCCCTCGGCCAGCGACGGTGGGCGTAACCGCAACTCGTCCTTGAGCACCCGCAACGCCTCGTACGGGTCGCCCGGGTGCACCCCCTGCAACGCCAGGTCGCCACTGACGTACGCCCGGGCCATGCCCAGGTCTCCGGGAGCCGTGAGCAGGTACGACAAACCCCGCTCGGTACGGATCGCCAGGGTGATGCCGGCGTCGGCCGGGCCGACGGCGCTGCAGTCGTACCCGGTGATCCGCACCGGCAGCGGCCCTGCGGTGAGCGCGCGGACGACGTCCGCCACGGTCGGACCCGTGTGCCGGCCCCCCGCCGGCGGGGTGGCGGGGACGCTTGCCGCCCCCTGATCTCTGTCGGTCAGGCTCATGCTCGTGCTACCGCCTTTTCGTACAGTCCCGTCAGCCGGTGGTCCGGGTCGTAGCGGTCCTTCACCGCACGCCACGTGTCGCCGCCGTACAGGCGATCGAAGGCGTCCCGGTCGTAGTACGCGTCGGAGTAGAGCGACTTGTGCCCGCCCGACTCCGACACCCTGCGTTCGATCGTGCGGTTGACGTCGCCGTCGCCAGCGCCAGGCGCGATCGGCACGCTCCCCCAGAACCCAATGTTGACGTAGTCCTGCCCCGGCCGGAGCGGATACAGCGGCCAGGACCGCGCTGAACCGGGACCCGCCGGCTCGCGCAGTCGCAACGGACACAGCCACACCGGGTTCATCCCCACGCTGTCTGCGAACCAGCGCAGGAAGTCGGTCATGCGGTCCAGCGGGATCTCCACGTCCTGCACGACGCGCTCCCGGGCCGGCTGTCGGCGCAGCCGGTCGATCCGGGCCGCCACCTGGTGCCGGTGCTCAAGCCGGACCAGCCGGTGGTAGAAGTCGCTGCGCCGGTAGCGCGCCGGCCAGAGCCGCCGCACGACCGGGTGCTGCGCGCCGAACGCCGCCGAGCACCAGAACCAGTCGGTGTCCCAGCGCCAGAGATAGTCGTACGTGGTGAGCACGTCGCGGGTGCGCTGGCGCAGCGACCGGTAGTAGATCGACTGACCGGTGTAGTCGCTCGGCGGGTCGGCCGTGTCGGTGAACCTGGCGAAGACCAGGTACGCCTCGCCGGGGCTAAACATCACCCCGTCCATCGCGTCGACCGGCTCGCCGGCCCAGGAGCGGGTCGCGCTGACCTCGGCGATCGCTTCGGTGAGCGCCTCCAGCCGGGTGAACCGGACGTTGCGCAACGCCACGTACCGGCCGACCGGTTGCAGCTCGATGCGCAGCCGGGTGGCGTAGCCGAGGCTGCCCAGCGAGTTGGGGAACGCGGTGAACAGGTCGGCGTGCTCACCGTCGGGTCGGGCGGTGATGACCTCACCGGAGCCGGTGAGCACGTCCAACTCCCGTACGGACTCGTGCGGCAGGCCGTTACGGAACGAGGTCGACTCGATCCCGAGGCCGGTCACCGCACCGCCCAGGGTGATGGTGCGCAACTGCGGCACCACCAGCGGCATCAGCCCGTACGGCAGCGTCGCGTCGACCAGGTCCTCGTACGTGCACATGCCCTGCACGTCGGCCGTGCGGCCAGTCGCGTCGACCGACAGCACGCCGTTCAGGCCACTCACGTCGAGCCCAGGGGCCCGGGGAACGGATCGGGGTCGGAACAGGTTGGAGGTCCGTTTGGCGAGCCGGACAGGCTCGCCCGTGGGCACCGCGGCGTACGACCGTCGCAGCGTGTCCACCGCTTGATCATGGTCAATGGGGTGATCCACACGCTCAGCGCGCATGTGATCACCTTACGCCCGCACCCCGGATTCGGTGGGATGTCGACGAGGGGCGTTTCCCGTCCGATGCCAGGTCCGGCGGTTACCGTGGCGGACATGCCGTCGCCCGCGATCGCCGCCCTGGACACCGCTCAGTTGCCCTACCGGTTGGTCAGCCACGGCGCGGTCGGCAGCCTCGCGGAGGCCGCCGCGGCCCGGGGTGTGGCCATCCCCGACGTGGTCAAGACGATCGTGGTCCGCCGAGGTGCGGACAATCACCTGTTCGTGCTCACCCCCGGCGACCGGGTCGTCTCCTGGCCCAAGCTGCGCGCCCTGCTCGGGGTGCACCGACTCTCCATGCCGGACGCGGCGGGCGCCCTGGCCGCCACCGGCTACGAACGCGGCACCATCACCCCGTTCGGCGCGAGCACGGCCTGGCCGGTGATCGCCGACGAGCGACTGCGCGGCCGGGAGATCACCTTGGGCGCCGGTGAACGCGGCCTCGCCATCGCGGTCGACGCCGACGCGGCGATCACCGCCCTCGACGCGACCGTGGCCGACGTCACCGACCCGCAGCCCACCCGCTGAACCGCAGCACCAACCACTGCCGACGTCGGTGGCGCGGCCTAGTGTTGGTCGTATGCCGAAAGCCGTGTGGAACGACCTGATCGTCGCCGAGAGCGACGACACCGTGCTGGTGGAGGGCAACCACTACTTCCCCCGCTCCGCCCTGCGCGACGACCTGATCCGGGAGTCCGCGACGCACACCGTCTGCCCGTGGAAGGGCACCGCCTCGTACTACACCCTCGCGAACGAGGGCAGCACCAGCGAGGACGCTGTCTGGTATTACCCGGAGCCCAAGCCGGACGCCGAGATGGTGCGCGACCGGGTGGCGTTCTGGAAGGACGTCCGGGTCGTCGACTGACCGCTGGGTTGGCTCCGGCGCGCCGCCGTGGGCGAGGATGGCGCGTATGTCCGCGCCCGAGGAACGCCCCGACCCCGCCGGCACCGTTTACGGCGGTCGACAGGCGCCCCGCCCCGGCCCGCTGGCCGATCCGCTGCTGCGGGTGGCGCTGGCGGTCGGGCTGGTCGGCGTACTCCTGGGGGTGGTCTTCGCCACCGGGCTGCTCGACGGTGACGACGAGCCGGTGGTGCCGGCGACGGTCGGCGCGTCGTCCAGCGCGGCAGAACCCACCGCCCCGGCGGCCGCGCCGAGCCCGGCTGAGCCGTCACCGACCCCGTCGGCCACCACCTCGGCCGCGCCGCCCACCGGCCCCCGGGTGCTGCGGGCCGCCTCCGGGCTCTGCCTCGCGCTCGACGGCGACGACAAGGAGGCGGAGGCGCAGCTCGCGGCCTGCACCGGCGGCCCGGAGCAGCAGTGGGTGGTCAATCCGGCCGCCGCGGACGTGGTGACGCTGACCAACGCCGCCCACGGGCAGTGCCTCGACGTCGAGGGCGGCAGCGGGGACGACGGTGCCCGGATGATGCAGTTCCCCTGCCACGGCGGTGCCAACCAGCAGTGGCGGCTGGCCGCCACCGGCACCGGCCCGGTGCTGCTGGTCGCGGTGCACAGCGGCAAGTGCGCCCAGGCCGACGACGACGGCGCCGAAGCCGGCGACGAAATCCGGCAGCGCCCCTGCGACGGCCGGCCGGCCCAGCAGTGGAGCCTGGGCTGACGGCCCGGCCTCAGCCCCGGAAGCTCCACGCCCGGGGCGCGGTGGCGGCGACCAGGACAGCCTCCGGCACCGGCTTGCCCGGCCGTCGACGCAGCAGGAGCGACAGCCCGGCCGCGCCGATCGACAGCGCGCCCGCCACGTACCAGGCCATCGCGTAGTCGCCGAGCCGGTCCCGGACCAGCCCCGCGCCGGTCGCCGCGAACGCCGCCCCGAACTGGTGGGCGGCGAACACCCAGCCGAACACCACAGCCCCGGCGCTACCGAAGTACTCGCGGCACAGCGCCACGGTGGGCGGCACGGTGGCCACCCAGTCCAGGCCGTAGAAGATGATGAACACCAGCATGCTCGGCCTGGCGGAGCCGGAGAACAGGCTCGGCAGCACCAGCAGGGACGCCCCACGCAGCGCGTAGTACATGCCGAGCAGCAATCGGCTGTCCACCCGGTCGGTGAGCCAGCCGGAGGCGATCGTCCCGATGATGTCGAAGAGCCCAACCAGGGCGAGCAGCCCGGCGGCGGTGGTCTGGGTCATGCCGTGGTCGTGCGCGGCCGGCACGAAGTGCGTACCCACGAGGCCGTTGGTGGTCGCGCCGCAGATCGCGAACCCGGCGGCCAGCAGCCAGAACGGCCGGGTTCGGGCCGCGGTTGCCAGCGCGCCCAGCGCTCGGCTCGCCGCGCCGCCGGTCACCGGCGGCGCCGCGACGACCTCGGTCGCGCCGTAGGCGGGCAGGTCGAGATCCGCCGGGTGTTCGCGCAGCAACCACACCACCAGGGGTACGACCGCCAGCGCGGCTCCGGCCACGACGAGCGCTGCCGTCCGCCAGCCGTGGTCGCGCACCAGCACCGCGATCAGCGGCAGGAACACCAGCTGTCCGGCTGCCCCACCGGCGGTCAGCACTCCGGTGACCAGACCTCGTCGGCGCACGAACCAGCGGCCGGTGACGGTTGCCACGAAGGCCAGCGCCATCGAGCCGGTGCCCAGCCCGACCAGCACACCCCAGCAGAGCAGCAGCTGCCAGCTGGCGGTCATGAATACCGTCAGCCCGCTACCGACGGCGACCGTGAGCAGCGCCACCGAGACCACCCGGCGGATGCCGAACCGGTCCATCAGCGCGGCGGCGAACGGTGCGGTGAGCCCGTAGAGCAGCAGATTGACCGAGACGGCCGCGGAAATGGTGGCCAGTGGCCAGCCGAACTCCTCGTGCAGCGGGTGCAGCAGCACCGACGGGGTGGCGCGGAAACCGGCCGCGCCGACCAGCGCCACGAAGGCGACGGCGGCGACCAGCCAGGCGGGATGCAGGCGGCGGTTCTTGGTCACGCGACCAGTCTGGGCGGGGTCGTTGGCGGCGACGAGTGGCCGGAAAGCCATCGTGCGCAATAATCGGGCCATGTCCGTACGCCCGCACCGCATCGCCGTACTCGCCCTGGACCACGTGGTCGGCCTGGACCTCGGCACCCCGGCGCAGGTCTTCAGCACCGCCCGCGCCGCCGACGAGACGCACTACTACGACGTACGGGTGTGCACTCCCGGCGGGCAGCCGGTCCGTAGCACCGCCGGCTTCCAGGTGCTACCCGACCACGGGCTGGAGTTGCTCGACACCGCCGACACGGTGATCGTCCCCGGCATCCACGACGGCAACGCGCTGACCTCGGGCACCGTCGAGCCGGAGGTGGCCGAGGCGCTGCGATCGGCCTACCAGCGGGGCACCCGGATCATGTCGATCTGCAGCGGCGCGTTCGTGCTGGCCGCCGCCGGGCTGCTCGACGGGCGTCGGGCGACCACCCACTGGGCGTACGCGGAGCAGTTCCGCCGGCTCCACGCCCGGGTCGACCTCGACCCGGACGTGCTCTTCATCGGCGACGACCGGGTGCTCACCTCCGCCGGAGTGGCCGCCGGCATCGACCTCTGCCTGCACGTCATCCGCCTCGACCACGGCACCGAGGTGGCCAACCGGGCGGCCCGCCGCTGTGTGATGCCGCCCTGGCGGGACGGCGGTCAGGCGCAGTACATCGAGCAGCCGGTGCCCAAGGCCACCGACACCAGCACCGCGGGCGCCCGAGAGTGGGCGCGACAACGGCTGCACGAGCCGATCGCGCTGCGCGACCTGGCCGAGCAGGCCCGGATGAGCGTGCGCACCTTCACCCGGCGCTTCCGGTCGGAGACCGGCCTGAGCCCGGCCCAGTGGCTGCTGCAACAGCGCACCGACCACGCGAGACTGCTGCTGGAGACGACCGACCTCACCGTCGACCAGATCGCCCACCGCTGTGGTTTCGGCACCACCGCCGCCCTACGCCAACAACTCCACCAGCGAATAGGAGTAGCCCCCTCCACCTACCGCCGCACCTTCCACCCCCGCCCCTCTCTCCCCCCGCCCCTCCTTCCCCGCGATCTAGGGGAAATCGCGGTGAGTTGATCTCCTTGAGCAACGATCTGCCCTAGATCGACGGTGAGGCGTGGCCTTTCCGGGGGAGGGCGGGAGGGGGAGGAGGAGGGCGGGAGGGCGGGCGGGCGGCAGGGCGGGGGCGGGGAGTTAGGGGCGGAGCAGGTTTAGCTGGGCTTGGTGTTTTGGGAGGTGGACTCGGGCTTGCAGGTCCAGGGTTCGGGACCAGGGCAGGGGCTCGTCGACTATAAGGTCGAAGCCCTCGCGTAGGTGGGTCTCGACCGGGGTCTCCGCCGCCAGGCCGAGCTGATCCACCAGCGCGCAGAGCCGTTCGCTGGTTTCGTGCAGCAGAGCGGTCAGGCCACGGAGGCCACCCTGCTCAGCGGCCAGCGCGTCGAGCTGCGGACGGTGGATGTCATCCAGGTCGTAGTAGGCGAACGGCGACCCGGCCAGCAACGCCTCGGTGGCCTGGATCATCAGCTCGTCGTTGGCGACCAGGTGCGCGAGGATCTGTTCGGCACTGAGCTGCCCATCCGGCGGCGGCCCGAACCCCCCAGCGTCGACCTCCGCGAACACCCCGCGATAAGCCTCCCGCAGCCCCACACCGTCCACCACACCTTCCAGTCAACCCCGCCCCGCCCCGTCGATCATGGAGTTGTGGTGCCCGGTTCACCCGGACGAGCGGCATTTGCGGCCCACCACAACTCCATGATCGACGGGGCGGGGGGCGGGCAAGAGTTCGGCATCTCCAAGACCGCCTTCCTGAGCACGGGATACACCACCAACGCGCCTGACT